>SCUH01000101.1 GCA_004298295.1 Betaproteobacteria bacterium
GCGGCCGCAAAACGCCGAACTGCCCTTGCGGTTGAAGTCGCCCTCGAGGCCGTGGCCGACCGCCTCGTGCAGCAGCACGCCCGGCCAGCCGGGGCCGAGCACCACGGTCATGGTGCCCGCCGGCGCCGGCCGGGCCTCGAGGTTGAGCAGCGCCTGCGCCACGGCGTGCTCGGCGTAGGACTCGAGCACCGCGTCGGTGAAATGCGCGTAGTCGGTGCGGCCGCCGCCGCCGGACACGCCCGTCTCGCGGCGGCCTTTCTGCTCCGCGATCACCTGCAGCGACAGGCGCACCAGCGGACGCACGTCGGCTGCGATCACGCCATCGGCGCGTGCGATCAGAACGACCTCGTATTCGCCGCCGAGGTGCGCCATCACCTGAACCACGCGCGGATCGCGACGGCGGCACATGCGCTCGACCTTCTCCAGCAGCTGCACCTTGGCTTCGGCGGCGAGCGAGGCGATCGGATCGAGCGGCTCGTAGCGCCGTGGCGCACGGCTGCGCGGCACGATCTGGGCCCTGCGGGCGCCGCCGGCACGCGCGATGGCGCGCGTCGCGCGCGCCGCGTCCTCGAGCGCATCGAAGCTGATCTCGTCGGAATGCGCGAACGCGGTGCGCTCGCCGGTGATCGCGCGCACACCCACACCCTGCTCGATGCCGAAGCTGCCCGATTTGACGATGCCCTCCTCGAGGCTCCAGCCCTCCGCGCGCGTGTACTGGAAGAACAGGTCGGCGTAGTCGAGCCGGTGCCGGCACAGCGTGCCGAACACGCGCTCCAGCTTGCCGGATTCCAGTTCGTGGGGCGCCAGCAGGCAGGAATCGGCGGTGGCGAGGAGGACGTCCGTATCCATCACTTGAGCCTTCGATTGTCGAGCGCGGGGAGCGATTGTCTCACCTCGGCGAGCCGCCCGGCATCGGCCTCGGCGAGCACCACGCCTTCGCCTTCGGCGCGCTCGGCCAGCACCTCGCCCCAGGGGTCTACGACCATGCTGTGACCGTGGGTTCGCCGGCCGTTGGCATGCAGGCCGCCCTGCGCCGGCGCCACCACGTAGCAGAGGTTCTCGATGGCGCGCGCCCGCAGCAGCGTCTCCCAATGCGCCGCGCCGGTCACGGCAGTGAACGCCGAAGGCACGAACCACACATCGACATTGCCGCAGCGCCGGTACAGTTCGGGGAAGCGCAGGTCGTAGCAAACCGACAATCCCAGACGCCCGAAAGGGGTTTCGAGCGCGATCGGCGAGTCACCGGGCTCGATGGTGCGCGTTTCGTCGTAGCGCTCTGCGCCCGCGTGAAAGGTGAACAGGTGCATCTTGTCGTAGCGCGCCACGCGCCGGCCCGCGCTGTCGTACACCAGACATGCGCTGCGCACGCGCGCCGGGTCGGCGCAGGCGATCGGCACGGTGCCGCCGACCAGCCACAGCCGATGGCGTTGCGCCATCTCGGCAAGGGCGTCCTGGATCGGGCCGGCGCCGTCGCGTTCTCGCAGCCTCAGCTTGTCGCTCTCGTGGCGCCCGAGAACGCAGAAGTACTCCGGCAGCGCGACCAGCTGTGCGCCTGCGTCGGCCGCCTGGGCGACGAGGCGCCGCGCCGCCTCGAGGTTCGGTGCCACTTCCGGGGCCGACACCATCTGCACCGCGGCAATGCGAACGCGCGCCATCAGTTCCTGAACGCCGGATCGGTGGTGTCGGGCGGCGGCACGTCGGTGCGCTCCACCTTCGGGTCGCTCCAGCTTCCGCTCACCGCATACTCCGCGGAAAAGATCTGCCCGAACGGGTCCTTCAGCACCGCCTGCCCGACCGCGACCCCGAGCGCGATCGCGGGATTGACGATGGTGGCGATCGTGGTCACGCCGCGGCGCACGCTCGGCACGACCCGCACCTGCAGGTTCTGCGATTCCCGCGCCAGGTCGATGTCGCCCTTCATCGTGACTTCGGCGGCCGAGCTGCGGATCTTGAGGTCCTCGGTGTGCGCCACGCCGCGCGTGACGGTGAATGCGCCCGAGATGGCGTCGAATGCGTAGCCTCTCGCGGTGGCTTCGCTCAGGTTCAAACTGACGAGCGACAGGATCCGGCCGAGCCCGGCCTCGATGTGAGGGAATTGCGCGCTCTCTGCGTGCAGCGACAGCTGTCCCGCGAGGCTCGGAAAGTTCAGCATCATGGGGTCGCCGCTCCATTCCAGCCTGCCCTCGAGCGTCCCCTTGCCGCCGCTGACGCGGCCCGCATGGCCCAGTCGCTCGAGCAGCTTGCCGACGTCGCTCGATTCGAGCTTGAGCTCGAACGCGGTGCTCGAGGCGCTGCCGGTGCGCCACAGGCCCTTGCCGGTGAGCGCGCCCTCGGGATTGACCATCGCGATCCTGTCGATGCGCCAGTTCGGGCCGTCGTGCCGCGCCGCCACCTCGACGCGGCCGAAGCGGATGCGGCGATGCGAGAAGCTTTCGGCGACGAGGTCCACCGCCGGCAGTTCGCCGGCGTCGGCGGATTCCGGTAATGCACTCGCGCCGGGCGCCAGCTCCTTGGCCTGCGGATAAGCGTCGGGAACCGTGAAGTGCGTCAGCCGTGCCGCCAGCGTGCCGCGTCCTTCCGCGCGATAAACGAGGTCTCCGGCCAGTTCGGTCGAGTTCACGTTGGCGCTCCAGCCCGCGTCATCGGAACTGCCGTGCGCCGTAACCTTGTTGAGCCGCTTGCCGAGGACGTCGAGCGTGCCCAGGCGCAGGTCGAAGCTGCTGGCTCCGCCCCCGCCGCCCGCACGCAGCAGCGGCCGCCAGCGATCGAGGTCGAGCGCCGGCAGCGCGCCGTGAATCATGAAGCCGCGACGCTCCGGCACGCGCGGCGCTTCCCCCGCCGACGGGTTGAGCACCAGCCCGCCCCGCAGCAGCAGCATCGAATCGCCCTGCCTCAGGCGGTGAAAATCCGCCGCCGCGACCGACCCCAGCGCGAGGGTGATGCGGTCGCGGTCGGTGCCGGGAAAAATCTCCAGACGCAGCGGCAGCGGCTCCGCCGCGTTTTTCGCGAGCGGCGGCGGCAGGTCGCTCGCCACGCCGCGCAACGACGATTCGAACGTGATCTGCGTGCCTGCGCCGCCCACCGCGACCGTCGCGGTATACGGCGCGCTGCCCGAAAGCCTCGTGCGCCAGGGATGCTCGAAAAGCGCGCTCATGCCCGGCACCGTCGCCTCGCCGCGCGCCACGATCGCGACGCCGCCTTGCGGCGCGGTGCCGCCTGAAATCGCCACCGGGCCGCCGAAGAGCTGCCCGCGCACCTCGTTCAAGGAGAGCGCGGCCTCGGTAAAGTGCACCTGCCCCGAGGCGCGCTCGACCGGCGGCAGGCGCGCGTCGACGGTAATGCGGTTGGCGGCAAAACCGTAATCGCCGGCGATGCGCGATTTCGCCAGATCGTCGAGCGGCAGTTCGAGCTTGAGCTGCAGCCGGCCGCGGCCGTCGGCGCGGATGCCGTCGGTGAAGCCATCGATCATGCGGCGCACCGGGCTGTGCTGGATGTAGGCGAGAAACTCCGCGCTGGGTCCCTCGGCCTGACCGTTGATGCTCAGCAGCGCATGCTCGGCGAGCAGATTGGGGATGCCGACACGCACGTTCGAGATCGTGGCGCCGAGGATCCTGCCGGTCCGTCCCACGATGGCCATCTTGTCGCGCTCGAACAGCAGATCGCCGTCGATGCCCTCGATGCGCGGCCAGCCGCTCGCGTAATCCAGCACCGCGCCCTTGACCCGCGCCGCGACCTGGAACTGGCCCTTGGACGCGTCGGCAAACGGAAACTCGCGCAGATCGCCCTTGAGGCGGAACCGCACGTCGCTCGCCTGCCCGCCGAGGATCGCCCCCGCCAGCCATTCGCGCGTCACGCTGCCGAGGATCGACGACAGCGGCAGGTACTTCGCCGTGCGCCGCCCGTCGGCGCGCGTCAGCTGCGCCGAGAGATCGATCACGCCGGGACCGGTTCCCGCATACAGGTAACTGCCGAAGGCCGTGCCGGCCAGGTCCGCGTTGGCAAAGCTCAGGCTGGGAATGCGCACCAGCAGCGCCGCGGCGTCGCGCCGCTCCCACTGCACCTCGCCGTTGAGCGTTGCCAGGGCGATGCGCGGCTCGGGAAACACCCTGGGCAAGTCGAGCTCGGCCTGCGCCGAAGCGAGCTGCAGCGTGCCTTTCGCTTCGCTCGCCTCGAGGCTGCCGGAGAGCCCGGCGAAACCCGGAATCGTGCGCCAGGCATTCATCGCCAGGCCGCCGAAGCGCGCGCGCGCGTTGAACTTCGCGGCCTCCGGAAGCTCGCCCGTCCAGTCGAAGCGCACGTCGAACAGGTTGCCCTGCGGCGCGAGCTCCAGCAGCATCTGCCTCAGTCCCGCCGGGATTGGCACGAATTCCACGAGGTGCGCAAGCGGCGCCAGCTCGATCTGGTCCGCGGCGACCGAACCGCGCTGCGCGCGCTGCCCCTCGCCGCGCTGCCAGGTGGCGCGAAAGCTGGTCGATTGCATCGCGGGGCCGCGCGCTGCAGCGAGCGCCAGCTGGCGCACACCGAATTCGTAGCCCTGCGCGGTCAGCCGGCCGTGCAGCCTGCCGCGCACGGCAGACACTTCGAGAAGCGGAAGATCGGACGCCAGCTGCGCGGCGACATCCGTCAGCGCGACATCCGCGGTGGCACGCGTGACCCTGCCCTGCCCGAGCGTGGTCCACAAGCGCAACGCACCCTGTCCCTTGCGCACATCGACCGGATAGTCGAACCACGCATGCCAGCCGGCAAGGTCGGTGTAGCCGAGTTCGGCGAACACGCGCCCATTCCAGGCGCCCGGTTCGGTGACGCTGCGCCCGACGAGCTCGGCGCGCAGGTCGAGCCCGCTGCCGAGCTCGCGCGGCGGGCGCGCCGACAGCCCGAAGGCGTGCGTGTCGCCGTCGTTGCGCAGGCGGAAATTGAGCGCCGTAAGCTGCAGCGGCGGCGCCCCGCGCTGCTCGTCGAGCCAGTCGATCTCGGCGTTGCGGATCTCGATCTCGCTCTGCGCCAGCACCCAGTCGGTGAACCCGCCATCGCCTTCGGCCCGCGCCAGCTTCATCCCGGCGACGTAGATCGCGCCCTGCGGATCGCGGCGCAGCGTCAGCCGGGGCCCGCTGATCGCGAGCGAGTGCAGCGCGAGCTCGTTGTGCAGGAGCGAGCGCCACGCCACGACGCCTTCGACTGCCGGCAGCACCAGGGCTTCGCGGCCGTCGCGATCGAACAGTCGCACCTCGGTGAACAGCAGCCGGGGCCGCAGCCCGTGCCAGGCCGCCTCGATGCGTCCGGCCGTCACCTTGAGCCCGACGGAACGCGAAACCGCGTCTACGATATCCTCGCGGTAGCGCTCGATATTGGGCAGCAGCCAGTAGCGGGCGCCCAGAAAGGCCAGCGCGCAGGCGAAAAACGCGCCCCATGCGAGCGCCTCCAGCATGCGCAGCCAGGGCCGCGCCGCGCTGGGAACGGTTCGCGGTTCGGTTTGCATCGGCGCCTTGTCGACGGACATTTTATCTCTAAATGCAGGATCCGATTCAGAAAATCAAGCTTTCGCGCTA
>SCUH01000012.1 GCA_004298295.1 Betaproteobacteria bacterium
TTTCGGTGGGGAACGCGACCAGTCCGCCGGCGCGGAGGATCTCCACCGCGCGCCGGACTGCGTCGTTCACAGCTTGAGCGGCGCGGCCTTGAGCACCGCCTCGGTCTGCTTGCGGCGGAATTCGTCCAGCTTGAGCGCGAGCTTGCGGTCCGAGAGCGCCAGCAGCGCGACGGCAAAGAGCGCCGCGTTGGTGGCGCCGGCCTCGCCGATGGCGAAGGTCGCCACCGGAATGCCCTTGGGCATCTGCACGGTCGAGAGCAGCGAATCCAGACCCTTCAGGTGTTTCGAGGGCATCGGCACGCCGAGCACCGGGAGCGGCGTATGCGCGGCGACCACGCCCGCGAGGTGCGCTGCGCCTCCCGCGGCGGCGATGATCGCCTTGAGGCCGCGCCCGGCGGCGGCTTCGCTCCACTCGGCGACCGCTTTGGGGCTGCGATGCGCCGACATGGCCTTCGCCTCGAAGGGCACGCCGAAATTTTCCAGCGTCGTTGCCGCCGCCTTCATGGTGTCCCAGTCCGACGTCGAGCCCATCACGATGCCGATCATGCGAGTTTCTTCCCGGTGAGCCGCTCCAGCGCTTCGCGGTACTTGGCGGATGTCCTGGCGATCACTTCGGCGGGAAGCCTGGGCGCCGGCGGCGTCTTGTTCCAGGCGAGCGTTTCGAGGTAATCGCGCACGTACTGCTTGTCGAACGAGGGGGGCGAGATGCCCGCCCGATACTGCTCGGCGGGCCAGAAGCGCGACGAATCCGCGGTCAAGATCTCGTCGATCAGCACCGGCCTGCCCGCGTCGTCGGTGCCGAACTCGAACTTGGTGTCGGCGATGATGATGCCCCTGCCCGCGGCATAATCGGCCGCCTCGCGGTACAGGCGGATGCTGATGTCGCGCACCTTCTGCGCGACCTCGTGGCCGACGATCTCGCACATCCGATCGAACGAGATGTTCTCGTCATGTCCCTCGGCCGCCTTGGTCGCCGGCGTGAAAATCGGTTCGGGGAGCTTCTGCGCCTGCTGCAGGCCCTTCGGCAGCGTGATGCCGCAGACGGCGCCGCTTTTCTGGTAGTCCTTCCAGCCCGAGCCGATGAGATAGCCGCGCACCACCGCCTCGACCGGCAGCGGCTTGAGCTTCTTCACCACCACCGCGCGGCCGCGCACCTGCCGCTTTTCGGCTTCTGCGTGCACCACCGACTCCGGATCGATCCCGGTCAGGTGGTTGGGCACGACATGGGCGAGCTTCGCGAACCAGAAGTTCGCCATCTCGGTGAGGACGCGGCCCTTGTCCGGGATCGGATCCGGCAGCACGACGTCGAACGCCGACAGGCGGTCGGACACCAGGATCAGCATCTTGTCGGCGCCCACTGCATAGATGTCGCGCACCTTGCCGCGGCCGATGCGCGGCAGGCTCGTCAGGCTCGATTCGTACACCGTCGCGTTCACGCCGCCTGCTGTTCCAGCTCCGGCTTCCACTTGCCCTGGCAGGCGAGGCCGTTCATGCGGGCGCGGTGATGGAAGGCCTTCTGCGCCGCGGCGATGTTGCCCGCCTGTCCCTTCCAGGCCTTGAGCGCCGGATTCTGCAGCGCGCGCGAATAGGAAAACGTGAGCGGCCAGGGCAGCCCCTTCATCGCCGCCATGGCGTTCAGATGCGCGGTCGCCGCGACATCCGATTGGCCTCCGGAGAGGAACACGACACCGGGCTGCGCCGCCGGCACCGTGCGCTTGAGCACGCGCACGCTGCGCTCGGCCACTTCGTCCACGCCCGCCTGGCGCGAGTGGCTCTTGCCCGACACCACCATGCTCGCCTTCAGGATCGTGTGTTCGAACGCCACGTGGTGCGCCGCAAGCGCAGCGTAAGTCGCGCGCAGAGCGGCTTCGGTGACCTCCTCGCAGCGCTCGATCGAATGCGCGCCGTCGAGCAGCACTTCGGGCTCGATGATGGGGACGATCGACGCTTCCTGGCAGGCCGCCGCGTAGCGCGCCAGCGCGTGCGCATTGGCGTACAGGCAGGCATGCGTCGGAATCGCGTCGCCGATCGTGATGACGGCGCGCCATTTGGCGAAGCGCGCCCCGAGCCGGAAGTACTCCTCCAGGCGCTTGGGCAGTCCGTCGAGCCCCTCGGTCACCTTTTCACCGGGGCATAGCGGCAGCGCCTGTGCGCCCTTGTCGACCTTGATTCCCGGGAGGATGCCCTTTTTCGCCAGGTAGTCGGCGAACGGCACGCCATCGTTGGTCTTCTGCCGCATCGTTTCGTCGAACAGGATCACGCCCGAAACGAACTGCTCGACCCCCGGCGTGGTGAAGAGCAGGCCCCGGTAGGTGCGGCGATTCTCCTCGGTGCACTCGACGCCGACCGATTTGAAGCGCGTTTCGCAGGTGCCGCTCGATTCGTCGGCGGCGAGAATGCCTTTGCCTTTCGCGACCATCGCGGCCGCGGTCTTTGCCAACAGGGTCTTGTCCATGTCCGTGTGCGCGCAGAAATCCCGCAATTGGGAAGGTGCGATTTTACCCGCCGTGACACGGCGCGGCAGCACCGCGCGTCAAGTTTCCGCAAAAACGACGCCGTGGTGCGCCCGGGCTGGCGGCGCCTTGCCGCCCCCGCCGATCGCGGGCTACGCTTTCAGCGCGGGCAACTCCCCCATCACCAGCCCCTTGGCTTGCAGCCGGGCAAAATCCATGAAGGCCCGGGCGGTCGCCGATAGCCGCTTGCCGATCGGGTAGGCGAAATGCCAGTGGTTCTCGAGCGGGAAACCCTCGACGTCCAGGCAAATCAAGCGCGGCGTTTCGGGTTCCAGCCCGAACGTGAAGCGGGACATGATCGCCACGCCCAGACCCGCCAGGATCGCTTCCTTGACGGCCTCGTCGGTGCTCAACTCCATTCGAATCCGGGAAGGCACTCCGCGCCGCTCGAACAGCTTCTCCGCCAGCCGCCGCGTCCCCGATCCGGGTTCACGCATCAGGAAAGGTTCGTGCGCAATGCGCTCGAACGCGATCCGCCTTGCAGTGGCGAGCGGATGGTCGTCGCGCGCGAAGACCACCAGCGGATTGGGCAGCAGCGCCTGCGTCACCACGTCGTCGCGCTCCAGCGGGGCGGCGAAGATGTACAGATCGTCCTCGTTGTGAGCGAGCCGCTCGATCAGCGTCTTCCAGTTGTGCAACTCCAGCGCAGCATCCACCCCGGGATAGCGCTGCATGAAGGCGCCGAGCATGCGCGGCGCGAAATACTTGCCGGTCGAGCTGGCGGCGAGCCGCAGATGACCGCTTTCGACTGCACGCATGCCGTTGAGCGCGTCCTCGAGCGCGCACAGGGCGCGAAACACTTCGTGGCAGCCGGCGTAGAGATGCTGACCCGCGTCGGTCAGGAAGATGCGCTTGCCGACCTGCTCGAACAAAGGCAGGCCGACCGTCTCGGTGAGCTTCTTGATCTGAACCGAAGCCGTCGGCTGGGCGATGTGAAGCTCCTCCGCGGCGCGCGTAAGACTTCCGAGCCTGGCGCTGGCCTCGAAAACGCGCAGCTGGGGAAGGGTTCCGTGCTTGAGGTAGCGTCGGATTTCCGCTTGCAGCATGGCGATTCCTCCTGGAACCGATTGCCATACCGCCATGCGGCATACGCACAGCGGCCTTCACCTTGAGATGCAGGCCGCCTGTCCGGAACGGGCCTTCATCCCATCGGCAAAGGTCTCGCTAGCACGTGGCGAACGTTGCTGACGCGACCGGGGATCGAAACCCGTATTGACGGCCGCGTCACGGCGGCCACTGGCCGCCGAAGCTACTCCCCTTTGGAGGGGTACCCGGCTTTCGCCGGGATACACGATTTCCTTATACCAGAGGCGTTCCGCCCCATCAAGGCTTCGGCATCGCGGCGATCCATCCGCAAGCGTAATGCCATCGATCAACAAGTGCTTGGCGGGTTGCGTTTGCGTAATGGCATGCATCGCAAAGTTCAAATTTCATTCCGTCGCGCGGCTATCCATACTGGCCCGGCACGCTGCGATGCCCTTGCCCGCCCGAAACCGCAAAGGAGTCTGACATGCAAGATCGTGAATCCCACGGCAAGCCCATCGAGGAATTGGCGAGCGGCCTGCAGACCCACCTCGAACGCGGTCTGGCGCAGCAGGAGGCCCAGGAGCGGCTGCGCAAGTTCGGCGCCAACGAATTGCGGGAGCATCCCCGGCCGGGATTCCTGGCGCTGCTCTGGGATCAATTCAACAACTACCTCGTGATCATTCTGATCATCGCGGCGCTGGTCTCGCTCGCGCTCGGCGAGTACGTCGACTCCGTCGCGATCATGTTCATCGTGGTGCTGAACGCCGTGGTCGGCGTCATCCAGGAGTCGAAGGCGGAACAGGCCCTGGCGGCCCTGAAGAAGATGTCTGCGCCCAATGCGCAGGTCATACGCGACGGTCATCAGGTGACGCTTCCGGGCCGGGAGATCGTCGCGGGGGACATCGTCCTCCTGGAGGCCGGCAATTACGTTCCCGCGGACCTGCGGCTGGTGGAGAGCGTCAATCTCAAGATCGAGGAAGCCTCGCTGACGGGGGAATCGGTGCCCGTCGAGAAGAATGCGGCGCTCGTGCTGGACAAGGAGATCCCCCTGGGCGACCGCAAGAACTCCGCCTTCATGGGCACGCTGATCAGCTACGGGCGGGGACGCGGACTGGTGACCGGCACGGGGATGAACACCCAGATCGGCCTCATCGCGGAGATGATCCAGGCTTTCGAGGCCGAGGATACGCCGCTGCAAAAAAAACTCGAGCTTCTGGGTAAGGTCCTCGGCACGGCGTGCCTCGCCATCTGCGCGCTCGTATTCATCTACGGTCTGTTCCGCGATACCCACCTGAGCGATGTCCTGGACAGCGGCTTCCTGAACTACGTGGAGGCCGAGAAGAAGGACATCATCAATCTGTTCATGACCGCGGTGAGCCTGGCGATCGCTGCGGTTCCCGAGGGTCTCCCGGCCATCGTCACCATCTGCCTCGCCCTGGGGATGCAGCGGATGATCAAGCACCATGCCTTGATCCGCAAACTCCCCGCCGTGGAGACACTCGGCTGCGCCACGGTCGTGTGCTCGGACAAGACGGGCACCCTGACGCAGAACGAGATGACTGTCGTCCAGGTGTGGGCCGGCGGCAAGCGCTTGCGGCTCACGGGCGAAGGCTACAGCCCGATCGGGCAGTTCTTCGCGGGCGCGGATCCCTTCGATCCGCGAACGGATCCCGACGCGACGTTCCTGCTTCACGGGGCGCTGGTCTGCAACGACGCGAAGCTGGAGGAAAGGAGCGACGATGCCGGGAAGCGCTCCTGGCAGATCATCGGCGATCCCACCGAGGGCGCCATGGTCGTGGCCGCGGCGAAGAGCGGCTACCTGCGCAGCGAGGTCGAACAGGCACTGCCCCGGATCCAGGAAATCCCCTTCGATTCCGAGCGCAAGCGGATGACCACCATCCACCGCCACGACGCCGCCGGGCCCGGGGCGTCTGCGTCCGGAGTCGCCTATCCGCCGCTGCTCGCCTTCGTCAAGGGAGCGCCCGATGTCATCCTCGATCTGTGCGGCCAGACGCTGCACGGCGGCCGTCCTGTCGGCCTGACGGAGGAGTTGCGCCAGGCGATCCTCGAGCAGAACCGCGACATGGCGAGCAACGCTTTGCGGGTGCTGGCCGTGGCGTATCGCCCGCTGCCGGAGGTTCCGGCGAGCGTCGACCCGGAAACGGTCGAGCGGGATCTGATCTTCATCGGGCTCCTCGGCATGATCGATCCGCCGAGGCCGGAGGTCGTCGAAGCGCTGAAGGTGGCCCGCGGCGCGGGGCTGAAGAGCATCATGGTCACCGGCGATTACAAGGACACCGCCGAGGCCATCGCCAGGGACATCGGCCTGCTGACCCCGGGCGGGCTGGTGCTCACCGGCGCGGAAATCGAAAAGCTGAGCGACGCGGAACTCGCCGCGAAGACCGACACGCTGGAAGTGTGCTGCCGGGTTTCGCCCCAGCACAAGACGCGCATCGTCGAAGCGCTCAAGGCCCGCGACCACGTCGTGGCGATGACCGGCGACGGCGTCAACGACGCGCCCGCCCTGAAGCGCGCCAACATCGGCGTCGCCATGGGCATCACCGGCACGGACGTCGCCAAGCAGACCGCGGACATGGTCCTCACCGACGACAACTTCGCCAGCATCGTCGCCGCCATCGAGCAGGGGCGGATCATCTATTCCAACATCCGCAAGTTCGTCTACTTCCTGCTCGCCTGCAACGTGGGCGAGATCCTCATCATCTTCGCGGCCATGCTCGTCGGCATGCCCATTCCCTTGCGGCCGGTCCAGCTGCTCTGGCTGAATCTGGTCAGCGACGGCGCGCCAGCCCTCGCCCTGGGGCTGGAGAAGGGCGACAGCGACATCATGCGGCAGCCGCCGCGCTCGCCGAAGGAACCGGTCATCAAC
>SCUH01000102.1 GCA_004298295.1 Betaproteobacteria bacterium
CTCCATCGCAATGCGCGCGAGGCCCTCGAGGACGAGGTTTTCGACGTAACGGCACGGGATGCCGAGCTGCTCGATCAGCGCCTGGCCGCCGCCGCCGGAGACCAGGCAGGTGCCCGGCTGACCCATGGCGCGGTACATGCGCTCGACCGCGCCCGCCTGCGCATGGCGGCATCCGGTTTCGATCGCATCGATCGTATTGCGCGGCTGCAGCGCGAATCGCCCTTCCTGGATCGGCAGCTTGCCGGTGTGGTCGTGCAGCACGAAGCGCATCAGCTCGATCCCGGGCAGGATCAGGCCGCCGAGGAACTCGCCCTCGGCGGCGAGCATGTCGACCGTGGTGGCGGTGCCGGCATTCACCACCAGGCAGGGCGCGGCGCCGAGGGCGCGCGCGGCGATGAGCGCGGCCCAGCGGTCGGGTCCCAGCTGCGCGGGGAGCTCGTAGCCGTTGCGCACGCCGCAGCGCTCGGCCTCGCCCTTCAGCCAGAGCGGCTCCGCTTCGAAGATGCTGGTCCAGTTGACGAGCAGCTGATGCGCGCCATCGCCCGCGACGTTCGAAATCACGATGCGCGCCGGGTTTTCGTGCGTCACCGAGAACGGATTGATGTGGTCGCTCGAAGCGGCGAACTCGATGAGCGACACGGCGGCGATGTTCACCCAGCGCCGGCCGTCGTGCCAGCCCCATTTGACGCGCGAGTTGCCGGCGTCGATGACCAGGTTCATGCCGCCCTCCCCGGACGGCCGGGCGCGCTCGCCGCCCGGGCGGCGACGACGCGCGCCGAATGGATGTCCTGCAGTCCGCGACGCGTGCGCAGCTGCAGCGCGCCGTCGGCCGCGAGGCCCGCCGCAAGTCCCGAAAGCACGCGGCCGTTCGCGAGCCGCACGCGGATGCGCTGGCCGGCGTGCGCATGCAGGGCTTCCCAGTCGCTCCGCAGGCTGGCGAGACCCCCGGCCTCGAATTCACGCAAGGCGTCGAGCAGCGCGCAGCCGATTGCGGCCAACAGCGCGTTGCGCGCGGGCAGGGGATCGACGAGCTGTTGCAGCGCAATCACCTGCCGGCGCAGGCGCGCGCCCAGATCCGGGGTCGCGCGCAGGTTGATGCCGATGCCGATCACGGCCAGCGTGCCGCCCGCCACGGGTCGCGTCTCGACCAGGATGCCGCCGAGCTTCGCGCCGCGCGCCACGAGATCGTTCGGCCATTTGAGTGCGAGTTCCGTGGCGCCAAGGCCGCGCAGCACGCGCGCCGCGGCCACGCCGGCGACCAGCGAAAGCCCTTGCAGCTCGCCCAGCGGTCGGCGCATGCGCCGCGCAAGCGAAAAGGTGAGCCCGGCGCCGCGCGCGCTGTGCCAGCGCCGGCCGCGCCGGCCGCGCCCGGCCGACTGCAGCTCGGCTGCGAGCAACGCCGGGCGATCGGCAGGCGCGCGCTCGAGCAGCCTCGCGTTGGTCGAGGGGCATCGGTCGACGACCTCCACCGCGAGCTCGCCGCGCCGCGCGCCCAGTGCGGCGCCAATGGCGACGGCATCGAGACGGTCGGCAGTTGCCTGCGCGGGCTTCATGGGTGCGCGATTATGCGGCAGCGAAGGCAAAATCGCGCCCCGGCGCGGCGGCGAAGAGCGCCCGCGTGTATTCGTGCTGCGGATGCAGGAACACCTCCTCGGCCGGGCCGTACTCGACCACCTCGCCCTGGGACATCACCGCGACCTGGTCGCAGACCTGGGCCGCCACGCGCAGATCGTGCGTGATGAACAGCATCGCCAGATTGAACCGGGCGCGGATCTCCTCCAGCAGCTTCAGCACCTGCGCCTGCACCGAGACGTCGAGCGCCGAGACTGCCTCGTCCGCGATCAGCAGTTCCGGCTCGACGGCGAGTGCGCGCGCGATGCAGATGCGCTGGCGCTGGCCGCCGGAGAACTGGTGCGGGTAGCGTTCGAGCGCGCCCGGATCCATGCGCACCAGCGCCAGCAGGCGGCGCGCGCGCTCGAGCGCCTCGGCTCGCGCCACGCCGTAGTTGAGCGGGCCTTCCATGATGGCCTCGCCCACCGTGCGGCGCGGGTTGAGCGAGCGGTAGGGATCCTGGAACACGATCTGCACGCGGCGCCTGAGCGGCCGCAGCGCCCGGCGGCTGCGGCGCGCGATCTCCTCGCCGTGCACCCGGATCTCGCCCGCGGAAGGGTCGATCAGGCGCACGATGCAGCGCGCGACGGTGGACTTGCCCGAGCCCGATTCGCCGACGATGCCGAGGGTCTGGCCGCGGCGCACCGAGAGGGTCACGTTGCGGGCGGCGGTGACGTCGCGGCGCTTGCCGAACCAGCTGCGGTCGACGTAGGTCTTGCTGAGGCCGTCGGTCTGCAGCACCACCGGCGCGGCGGCATCCGCCGCGCGGCCGTGCGGCTGCAGCCGGGGCACCGAAGCGATCAGCATCTTCGTGTAGTCGTGCCGCGGGCGCTTCAGCACTTCGTCCCTGGCGCCCAGCTCGACCAGCTCGCCCAGGCGCAGCACAGCGACGCGGTGCGCGATCTCCGCCACGACGCCGAAGTCGTGCGTGATGAACAGCACGCCGGTGCCGTGGCGCGCCTGCAGCTCGGCGATCAGCTTCAGGATCTGCGCCTGCGTCGTGACGTCGAGCGCC
>SCUH01000103.1 GCA_004298295.1 Betaproteobacteria bacterium
GCAGGCGATCGACATCTACGGCCTGTCGGAAGTGATGGGGCCGGGCGTGTCGCAGGAGTGCATCGAGACCAAGGACGGGCTGACGATCTGGGAAGACCACTTCTACCCGGAGATCGTCGATCCTGCCACCGGCGCCGTGCTGCCCGACGGCGAGCAGGGCGAGCTGGTGTTCACTTCGCTCACCAAGGAGGCGCTCCCCGTGATCCGCTACCGCACGCGCGACCTCACGCGCCTGCTCCCCGGGACCGCGCGCACGATGCGCCGCATGGAGAAAATCACGGGGCGCTCCGACGACATGATGATCATCCGCGGCGTGAACGTCTTTCCCTCGCAGATCGAGGAACAGATCCTGAGGCAGCCCGAGCTCTCGCCGCACTACGTGCTCGAGCTCTCGAAGGACGGTCCGATGGACCATCTCACGGTGCTGGTCGAAAAAGTGCCCGGCGCCCCCGACCGGGGCGCGGCGGCGAAACTGCAGCACAACATCAAGTCGCTGGTCGGTGTCACCGCGGACGTGAAGATCGTTCCCTTGAGCACCATCGAGCGCTCGATCGGCAAGGCGAAGCGCGTCATCGACAAGCGCCCCAAGGCCTGAACGGCGGGCGCAAGAATCGGATGGTGCCGGCGCCGGCGCGCAGGTAAAGTCGCGCCATGCAGACCCTCAGCCATCGGGCACGAGCCTACCTTGACGCGCGGCGCGGCGAGCGTGTCACCCTGCAGCAACTCGCGCTCGCCGTGGGCGCGAGCCCGTTTCACCTGCAGCGGCGCTTCAAGCAGGCCTTCGGCCTGTCGCCCGGCGACTACCAGCGCGAAACCCGCCTCGAGGAAGCGAAGAAACACCTGGCGAACGGGCGGCGCGTCACCGACGCCCTGTTCGAAGCCGGCTACGGCTCGGTATCGCGCTTCTACGAGAAGGCGGCCGGGCGCCTCGGCATGGCGGCGCGCGAGTACCGCGCGCGCGGCCGCGGCTTGCGCATCGCCTACACCAGTTTCGATTCCCCGCTCGGCAAAGTGCTGCTGGCGGCGACCGAGCGCGGCCTGTGTTCGGTCAAGCTGGGTGACGATGCCGAGCGCCTGCTGGCGCAGGAGTTCAGCGAGGCCGAGCGCGTGCGCGACCCGCAGGCGCTTACCGCCGCGCGCCAGGCGGTGCTCGAATTCCTCAAAGGCGACGGCTCGCTCGCGCGGCTGCCGCTGGACGTGCGCGGTACGGCCTTCCAGCGCAAGGTGTGGGAGGCGCTGCGCCGCATTCCGCAGGGCGAGACGCGCAGCTACCAGCAGATCGCGCGCGCCATCGGTTCGCCGCGCGCGGTGCGCGCCGTGGGCAGCGCCTGCGGCGCCAATCCGGTGGCGCTCGTCATTCCCTGCCATCGCGCGCTGCGCTCGGACGGCGGCCTGGGCGGTTATGCCTGGGGCCTCGAGCGCAAGCGCCGCCTCCTCGCCATCGAGAAACGCACCCAGAAATGAGGCTGGCCGATTACGGCCGCCTCGTGCTGCTGGCTGCGATCTGGGGCGCAGCCTTCATCTTCATGCGCGTCGCCGCGCCCGCGCTCGGCGCGATCTGGACGGCCGAGCTGCGCGTGCTGCTGGGCGGCGCGGCCTTGCTGGCGTGGTTTCGCCTCACCGGATTCGACCCGCAACTGCGCCGCCACGCGCGCGCCTACCTGGTGGTCGGCAGCGTCAACATCGCATTGCCCTTCGTCCTTTATTCCTACGCGGCGATGCACGCGCCGGCGTCGCTGCTGGCGATCATCAACGCCACCTCGCCCATGTTCGGCCTGGTCTGGGGCGCGCTCTTTCGCGACGAGCGCGTCACGCTGCGCAAGGTGGCCGGGCTCGCGCTCGGCGCGGCGGGTGTCGCTTTCATCGCGCAACCGGACGCGAACGCGGGCGGCCCGCTGTTCGCCTGGGCGGTGGCCGCGGCGCTCGCGGCGTGCTGCGCCTACGGCCTCGCCGGCGTCGTCATCAAGCGCGTGGCGCAGGGGGTTCCATCCAAGGGCATGGCTGCGGGCAATCAGCTCGCCGCAGCGCTGGTCCTGCTGCCCCTGCTGCCGCTCATGCCGCCCGCAGCCGCGCCTTCCTGGCTCGTGCTCGGCAACGTGCTCGCGCTGGCGCTGCTCGCGAGCGGCGTCGCCTTCGTACTCTATTTCCGGCTGATCGCCGAGGTCGGCGCAACGCGGGCGCTGACCGTGACGTTTCTCATTCCGGCCTTCGGCCTGCTGTGGGGCGGCCTGTTTCTCGGCGAAGCGCTGCCCGCAGGCGCACTGGCCGGTGCGGTCCTGATCGTCGCCGGCACGGCGCTCGTCACGCGTGGCTAGAATGACGCCACCATGACACTCGCTTACCCGCAGCTTTTCGCGCCGCTCAAGGTCGCCCACCTCACGCTGCCCAACCGCATCCTGATGGGCTCGATGCACACGGGTCTCGAAGCGATGCAGGAAGGTGCCGGCAAGCTCGCCGCGTTTTATGCCGAGCGCGCGCGCGGCGGCGTCGCGCTGATCGTCACCGGCGCGTTTTCCCCCACGCTCGAAGGATCGCTCGGGCCCTGGCGCGAAACGATGATGGATGCCGCGGACCGCGAGCGCCACCGCGCCATCCCGCAGGCCGTGCACGATGCCGGCGGCCGCATCCTGCTGCAGCTGCTGCACGGCGGCCGCTACTGCAAGCGCGCCGATGCGGTCGCGCCCTCGCCGCTCAAGGCACCGATCAATTTCGTCACGCCGCGCGAGCTCTCGGCGGCGCAAGTCGAGCAGACCGTCGATGCGTTCGCGAGCGCCGCCGCGCTGGCGCGGGAAGCCGGCTACGACGGCGTCGAGATCATGGGCTCGGAAGGCTATCTGATCACGCAGTTCCTGTGCCTGCGCACCAACCAGCGCAGCGACGATTGGGGCGGCAGTCTTGCCCATCGCATGCGCTTTGCCGTGGAAATCGTGCGCCGGGTGCGCGAGCGCTGCGGTCGCGACTTCGTGCTGCAGTACCGCATCTCGGTGCTCGACCTCGTCGAAGGCGGCCTGACGGGAGACGAGATCGTCCAGCTCGCGCAGGCGATCGAGGCGGCCGGCGCCGACCTCCTCAATTCCGGCATCGGCTGGCACGAGGCGCGCATCCCGACCATCGCGCACGCCGTGCCGCGCGCCGGCTTTGCCTGGGCGACGCGGCGCGTAAAGGCGGCCGTCGGCATCCCGGTGATCGCTTCGAACCGCATCAATGCGCCGGAGATCGCCGAGGCGATCCTGGCGCGCGGCGACGCCGACATGGTATCCATGGCGCGGCCGATGCTCGCCGACCCCGAGTTCGCCAACAAGGCGCGGGCCGGCGACCGCAAGGCGATCAACATCTGCTTCGCCTGCAACCAGGCCTGCCTCGACGAAATCTTCGACGGCCGCATCGCGGGCTGCGTGGTGAACCCGCGCGCCTGCCGCGAGACCGAGCTCGTGTACCGGCCGGCACAGCAGAAAAAGCGCGTTGCCGTGGTGGGCGGCGGTCCCGCCGGATTGTCCTGTGCCGCCGTGGCCGCCGAGCGCGGCCACGCCGTCACGCTGTACGAGCGCTCGGCCGAGCTCGGCGGGCAGTTCAATCTCGCCAAGCGCATTCCCGGAAAGCGCGAATTCGGCGAATCCATCGATTATTTCGCCGAGCGCCTGCGGCGCGCCGGGGTCAGGACCGAGCTCAACTGCGCCGCTCGAACAGAGGATCTGGAGCAATACGACGAGGTCGTGCTCGCCACCGGCGTCGAACCGCGGCGGCCGGCGATCCCGGGCGTGGATCACCCGAAGGTGGCCGGCTACGCCGACATCCTGGCTGGTCGCGTCAAGGCCGGCGAGCGGGTCGCGATCCTCGGCGCCGGCGGCATCGGCTTCGACGTTGCGCTCTACCTGCTCGAAGAAGAGGGCCGCGCGCAAAGCGACCCGCGTGTGTTCGGCGCTCACTGGGGCATCGTCACGGACGCGACCTCGGTCGGCGGTCTCGCGCCCGGACAACCCGGCCTGCGCCGGCCACGCCACCGGATCACGCTGCTCAAGCGCTCCACCACGCCCTTCGGCAGCACGCTGGGCAAGACCACGGGCTGGACGCTGCGCATCGAATTGGCGCGCGCCGGCGCGCAGATGATCGGCGGCGTGCAGTACCAGCGCATCGACGATGCGGGCGTGCACGTCGTGGTGGATGGCGAAGCGCGCTGCATCGCCGCGGACACCGTGATCCTGTGCACCGGGCAGGAACCGCTGCGGCCGTTTGCCGGCACGAACGGCGCGCACCACCTCATCG
This sequence comes from Betaproteobacteria bacterium, assembly GCA_004298295.1. GTDB lineage: Bacteria > Pseudomonadota > Gammaproteobacteria > Burkholderiales > SG8-39 > 2-02-FULL-66-14. The sequence goes on from SCUH01000103.1 coordinate 4,264, forward strand.
GCGGCGCCAGGGCCGCGGGCGAACTCGACGCCATGCGCGCGATGCGCGAGGGCGCGGAGCTCGCCGCGCGACTCTAGGCTGGCGCCGCTCCAGAACACGGCCGTCAGAACCCGCTTGGCGTAAAGCATGGCGGGGCGGCATCATACAATGCGGCGATGGAGACATCCGCGGCACGCGCGCTGCTCGAGCGTATCGCCGCCAACATCGAGCGCGTGATGCGCGGCCAGCACGAAGCGGTGAGAAAACTGCTCGCCGCTTTCGCCTCCGGCGGCCACGTGCTGATCGACGATTATCCCGGCACCGGCAAGACCACGCTCGCAAAAAGCCTCGCGGCTTCGGTCGGCGCGCAGTTCACGCGCGTGCAGTTCACCCCCGACCTGCTGCCCTCCGACATCCTCGGCGTCTCGGTGTTCAATCAGCGCGAGCAGCTGTTCGAGTTCCGCCAGGGCCCGGTGTTCACCTCGATCCTGCTCGCCGACGAGATCAACCGCGCCTCGCCGCGCACCCAGTCGGCG
>SCUH01000104.1 GCA_004298295.1 Betaproteobacteria bacterium
ATGCCGATGCGAACGAGCGCGTTGCCGCCGAAGAACCAGTTCCACAGCCGATTGGGCTGAGGCAGCTCCACTGATTCGCCTTGCGCGGCCGCGCTCGCTGGCGCTGCCGGTTCGATCGCCGCCGCGGGCGCAGGCTCCGGAGACGGCGCCTCCCGGATCTCCGCCAACGGGACCTCGGTCCCGGCGGCCGCGGCCGGCGTTGCGGGAGCGACGGCCGCTGCGACCGCGCTCGCAGGCGAGAGGTTTGCCATCTGCGCCTCGAGCTGCGCGACCCGGCGCGTCAGGGAGAGCACTTGCAGGCGCAACTCCGGCGGCGCGCTCTCGCCCTGCTGGCCCTGCCGTTTGAGCCAGAGCCCCAGCCAGGCGCCCGCGGCGCCCAAGGCAAGCGCACCCCAGAACTCGGCGATGCCGGCGCCGATGAGCAGTCCGAAGATTCCCAGGATCCACGGCACAGGTCCCCCTCTCTCGGCCTCACTGCATCGTCGGCGCTACGCCGCCCGGTCTTGCCTACCGCAGCCGGATGCGACCGCTTGCGCGATCGCATCCGGCAATTCGCGCAGCGCACCCCGGTCGTACTCGCCCATCAGCGCGACCTGGATCCAGTTGCGCTCCACCAGGTAGTCGCTGCGAGCGCTCAGCAGGATTCCCTGAGTTTCAAGCGCCGCAGCGACTGCGAGCGAAGCCGCGGCGGGCGGCAACGCGATCGTGGTCACTGCCGCACTGGCGCACTCCTGCGGCGCAACCAGCGTCAAGTCGCGCGCCTGCAGCATCTGCCGCAGCCAGCGTCCATCGCGCTCGATCTGCTGGTAGCGCGCGGCAAAGTCCCCGCTCTGCAGTGCCGCGGCCAGGGCGGCAAGGAGGTTCGAGGAATGGGTGAACGGCGCGCTGCGATGGCGCAGCCAATACTCCAGGTCCAGATAGCGCGGCACCTGCGGCGCGCAGTGCGGTGCCGCTCCTCCCAGGAGAACCATGGCCACGCCCGCATAGGCGCCCAATCCCTTGCCGCTGGCGCCGGATGCGAGGCGCACGCCGGCGAGATCGAGCGGCAGGCAGCCGATCGAGCTGATGCAATCGAGGCAGAGTTCGCAGCCCGCGGCCGTGGCCGCGCCTTTCAGCATCTGGAGATCGTTCAGCACTCCGCTGGAAGTCTCGCAATGCACCGCCCAGAGCCACGCTGCGCGCGCACTGCTCAGGGCACTCGCAATCTCGGCTTCGGCGAACGGCTCGCCCCAGGACTTGCGCAACGGCGCGAATTGCAGGCCCGCACGCTGCGCGTGGTCCAGCAGCCGCTCGCCGAATTCGCCGTTGGCGAGCACCACGCCCGGTTGTGCCAGGCCGCGCAGCGATTGCGCGACGACATCATTGGCGAGCGTGCCCGAACCGAGCAGCAGCACCGCATCGGCCGCGCCCGTCAGCTCGCAGATTGCGGCCCTCGCCCTTTCCATGAGTTTGCGGAACTCGATCGAACGGTGCGAAATCGGCGGCGCCTCGATGGCGGCATTCACCGCGGCAGCGTGCGCGACCGGACCTGGAAGGAACGACGCGGTCCTGCGCGCCGTTCCGGGCGCCATGCCGAGCGACCTTCCGCCGCCGGCAAGGAACGCTTCCAGTGTCAGCAGCATCGGCTGGAATTGCGCGTCCGCCTTGCCCACGAGCGGCCCGAACGGCTCGAAGCCGAGGCGCCGGTACAGATCGAGCTGGCGCGTGGTCCCGGAAATGATCGCCAGGTCATGGCCCTCCTGGAGGGCGTGTTGCGCAGCAAACGCCAGCAGATCGCGCAACAGCAGGCCCTTGCGCCAGGGTGCCTTTATCGCGAGCAGGCGCAACTCGCACACCGAGCGGTGCGGCGGCAGGTAATCGTCCAGCCGCGCGAGCTTCTGGTCGAGCGAAAAAGGCCGGCACGCGCGCAGCGCCAGCATCCCGAGCACCTCGCCGGCGGCGTCCACCGCGACGACATATGCGTTCTCGGCGTCGAAGCGATCGACCAGGCGACGCTGGCTGTTGGCCGCATGCTGCGGGATTTCCTCTACGAAGGTGGCGTAGTTGAGCGCATGGATCTGCTCGCGCTCGGCGGCGGTATCGGCGATCTTGATGCGGTATGAGGCCATGTTCGCTTACCTCCAGTCCGCGCGCAGGGCGAGGACCCGCCTCTGCAGGGCGTCGGGTCTCGCAGCCGCGGCCGCCACAGGCTCGCCGACCGCAAGCCCGATGCGCGCGAACGGCCGCAGCCGCCATGGCTTGCTCATGGCGGCGCCGTCCTTGCGCGAGAAGAACGAGCCCCACAGTCCCTGCAGCGCCATCGGCACCACCGGCACCGGATCCCGCTCCAGGATGCGCAGGATGCCCGGGCGGAAAGCGGAAGGCTCGCCCGTGTCGGTGATGCGCCCTTCAGGAAAAATCGCCACCAGGTCGCCCGCGCGCAGCGCCCCCGAAACCTCATCGAACGCGCGTTCCATCATCGCAGGGTTGTGCTTCGCCGAGGCGATCGGAATCGCCTTGCCGGTGCGAAAGACGAATGACAGCAGCGGCAGTCGGAAGATCTGGTGGTCCATCACGAAGCGGATCGGTCGGCGGCAGGCTGCCGCAATGACGAGCGCATCGACGAAGCTGACATGATTGCACACGATCAGCGCGGGCCCCTCTTCGGGTATGTTCTCCAGCCCGGTTTTGCTCAACCGGTACACCGTATGGATCAGCATCCAGACGATGAAGCGCATCAGGAACTCCGGCACCAGCGTGTAGATGTAGACCGCCACGACGGCGTTCAGGAGGGCGGTCGCGAGAATCAGTTGCGGAATCGTAAGCCCCAGCTGGAACAACCCGATCGCCAGCGCCGCCGCCGCGACCATGAAGATCGCGTTGAGGATGTTGTTGCCGGCGATGATGCGCGAACGGTGGCTGGGCTCGCTGCGCGTCTGCACCAGCGCGTACAGGGGCACGATGTAGAAGCCGCCGAACAGTCCGATCAGCGCGAGATCCGCGAGCAGGCGCCAGTGCCCCGGGTCGCGCGCGAACTCGCCGAGCGCGACCGGCCCGTGCGGCAGATGCGCCGCCGTCGCGTGCCACAGGTCGATGCCGAACAGCGTCAGCCCGATCGAACCGAACGGCACCAGGCCGATCTCGACCTTGTGCCCGGAAAGCCGCTCGCACAGCAGCGACCCCACGCCGATGCCGATCGAGAACACCACCAGCAGCAGCGTCACCACGTGCTCGTCGGCCTGGAGGATGTTCTTCGACAGGTTCGGGAACTGGGTGACGAACATCGAGCCGTAAAACCAGAACCAGGAAATGCCGAGGATCGAAAGGAACACGGTCCGGTTCCGTCGCGCGAATGCCAGGTTGCGCCAGGTCTCGCTGGCCGGGTTCCAGTTGATCCTCAGGCCGGGGTCCGCGGCGCTCGCCTCGGGGATCAGCCGCGAGAGCGCGATGCCGGCCGCTGAAAACGCCATCGCCGACACCGCGACGCCCGCCACGCCCCAGCCCGGCTGCGTCACCATCCAGCCGCCGTAGATCATGCCGAGGAGGATCGCGATCGAGGTCCCCATCTCGACCAGCCCGTTGCCGCCCACGATTTCGGCCGGCTGCAGCTGCTGCGGCAGGATCGCGTACTTGACCGGCCCGAACAGGGTCGACTGCACGCCGCCGAGAAAAAGCGCGGCGAGCAGCAGCGACAGATTCTGCGTCAGCAGGCCGACGGCGCCGAGCGCCATGCAGGCGAGCTCGATCGCGACGGTGACCGTGATCAGCCTCGATTTTTCGAACTTGTCGGCGATCTGCCCCGCGGTCGCCGAAAAAAGGAAGAACGGCAGCACGAACAGCGCCTGCGCGAGATTCTGCAGCGTGTCCGAGGCCAGCGTCGTGAAGCTCGCCGTCTGGTAGGCGAGCAGAATGACGAGCGCCTGCTTGAACACGTTGTCGTTCATGGCGCCGAGGAACTGCACGCCGAAGAACGGCCCGAAGCGGCGCTCGGCGAGAAGCTGGAACTGGCTGCGCTCGGTCATGGCTCAGGCCTGCGTTCGCACGTACTCGAGCACCGCCGCGAGCGTCTCCTCGAGCATCGCGCGATTGACCCGCAGGTAGACTTCGCGGCCCGAGCGCTCGGCCAGCAGCACGCCGGCGGCGCGCAGGATCTTGAGGTGGTGGGACACCGCGGGGCGCGACAGCGTCGCGCCGTCAGTGATCTGCCCCACCGTGAGCCGCTCGCCCTTTTCGAAGGCGAGCAGGATGCGCTGGCGATGCTCGTCGCCCAGCGCGACGAATACCCTGGCCAGGGCGCGCCATTCCCTGGGCACGGTGCGCAGGGCGTTGCGTTTCATGCCGTTCGCATGTCCATGTGTTTAAGTATTTCGACATATATGCGCGCCGCCTGTCAAGCACGGCCTTGTTGGCGCGCAATATTGCGGTGCGGCATCGGCAGCGTAAAATACCGCTCCCCCCTGATCGGCAAGGAAATTTCCATGATCGTCCGCGACAAGTTCTATATCGACGGCCAATGGGTGGCGCCGAGCGCTGCCCCGAGCATCGACGTGCATCGCGCCGGCGACGGCGCCGTGATGGGAACGGTGCCGGCGGGCGCGGCAAAGGACATCGACGCGGCGGTGAACGCCGCGCGCAATGCGTTGCCGGGCTGGAGCGCCCTGCCGGTCGCGCAGCGCGCCGATTTCCTGCAGAAGATCTCCGACGGTCTCAAGGCACGCGCCGACGAACTCGCGAAGACCATCGCGCAGGAAGTCGGCATGCCGGTCAAGATGTCGGCGCGCATCCAGGCGGGCCTGCCGATCGCCAATTTCGCGAATTACGCACGCATCGCGCGCGAATTCAGATTCGAAGAGCGGGTCGGGAACTCCGTGGTGGTACGCGAGCCGGCAGGCGTGGTGGGCGCCATCACGCCCTGGAATTATCCGCTGCACCAGATCGCGCTCAAGCTCGCGCCCGCGCTCGCCGCCGGCTGCACGGTGGTGCTGAAGCCCTCCGAGGTGGCGCCGTTCAACGCCTTCATCCTCGCCGAAGTGATCGACGCGGCCGGCCTGCCGAAGGGCGTGTTCAATCTCGTCACGGGGCTCGGCTCCACGGCCGGCGAGGCGCTGGTGAGCCATCCGCTGGTCGACATGATCTCGTTCACCGGCTCGACGCGCGCCGGCAAGCGCATCTCGGAAGTCGCCGCGCAAACGGTGAAGCGGGTTGCGCTCGAGCTCGGCGGCAAGTCGGCCGCGGTGATCCTGGACGACGCCGATCTGGCGAGCGCGGTGAAATCGACAGTCGGCAACTGCTACCTCAACTCGGGGCAGACCTGCACGGCGCTCACGCGCATGCTCGTGCCGGAGTCGAAATACGCCGAAGCGGCGAAGCTCGCCGCCGAGGTCGCCAACAGCTTTACGCCGGGCGATCCGCTGTCCGAGACCACCCGGCTCGGGCCGCTCGCGTCGTCGATGCAGCTCGAGCGCGTGCGCAGCTACATCCGCAAAGGCGCCGCGGAAGGTGCCGAGCTGCTCGCTGGCGGCGCGGACGCGCCGGAGGGCGTTCCGGCGGGCGGCTATTACGTGAAAGCCACCGTGTTCGGCAGGGTGCGGCCCGGATCGACCCTCGAGCAGGAGGAAATCTTCGGTCCGGTGCTCTCGATCGTCACGTACAGGGACGAGGAGGACGCAATCCGCATCGCCAACGACACGCCCTACGGGCTTGCGGGCGCGGTGTGGTCCAGGGACGAGGCACGCGCCCAGCGGGTGGCGCGCCGCATCCGCGCCGGGCAGGTCGACGTGAACGGCGGCGCTTTCAACATGAACGCCCCCTTCGGCGGCTTCAAGCAATCGGGCCACGGCCGCGAAGCCGGTGTGTACGGGCTGGAAGAGTTCCTCGAGTACAAGAGCCTGCAGCTCAAGGGCTAGTCGCCCGGTTTTCGACGAAGCGCGCTTTCCAAGGGAGCTTGCATGAGCGTAAGACAGTTGCTGGACCTGCAGGGACGCACCGCCATTGTCACCGGCGGCTCGCGCGGGCTGGGACTGCAGATCGCCGAGGGGCTCGG
>SCUH01000105.1 GCA_004298295.1 Betaproteobacteria bacterium
CGCCTCGTAGCCCGCGGCGATCCGCTCCAGCTGGTGCAGGTCGCCCGCGCGCGCCTGCGCCGCGTCGTACAGGCGATCGAGCTGCGGCTCGAGCCACTCGCGCACGCGCTGCACCTGTCCCGGCCACGGCGTGCGCGCATCCCCCAGCCAGGCCATCAGCGCATCGAACGCCGCCGAACGCGAGCGCAGCGCCTGCCAGGCATGGCCGTTCGCCTCGAAGTGCGTGAACGCGCGTGCCGCAGTCCCCGGTCCTACGCCCTGCTGCAGCTGCAGCGCGCGGAACGCCGCGACGCGGTTCTTGGGATTGTCCGCCCAGCGCAGGATCGCGAGCAGGTCCTTGACGTGGCCGGCCTCGAGGAACTTGAGACCGCCGTATTTCACGAACGGAATGTTGCGGCGCGCGAGCTCGAGTTCCAGCGCATCCGAATGGTGCGCGTTGCGGAAGAGCACCGCCTGGCGCCGCAGGATCACGCCGGCTTCGCGCGCTTCGAGCACGTGCGCGGCGACATAGTCCGCCTGCGCCAGCTCGTCGGCCACCGTCACCAGCCGCGGCCGCGAGCCCGCGCCGCGCGCCGCGCGCAACTCCTTGCGGTACTGGCGCAGGCCCTCGCCGATCAGCGCATTGGCCGCGTCCAGCACGCCCTGCGTCGAGCGGTAATTGCATTCCAGCGTGATGACCTGCGCGGGCGCCGCGTACTGCGCGGGAAAACCGAGGATGTTCTCTACGGTCGCGGCACGGAAGGAATAGATCGCCTGGGCGTCGTCGCCCACGACCGTCATGCCGGCGCCGTCCGGGCGCAGGCGCCGCAGGATTTCGGCCTGCAGCACGTTGGTATCCTGGTATTCGTCCACCAGCACCTGCTCGAACAGCCCGCCGATCTCGCGCGCCAGCGCCTCGTCCTGCATCATCGCGTGCCAGTACAGCAGCAGGTCGTCGTAATCGAGCGCCTGGTGCGCGAGCTTGCGCTCGACGTACGCCCGGTACAGGCGCGCAAGCTCGGCTTCCCACTCGGCGCACCAAGGGAATTGCGCCTGCAGCGTCGCTGCGAGCGTGCCCTGGGTGTTGACGCGGTGCGAGTAGATCGCGAGACAGGTGTCCTTGCGCGGGAAGCGGCGCGCGTTGCCGTCATCAGTCTTCGCCAGGGCAAGCTCGTGGCGCAGCACGTCCATCAGGTCGGCGGCATCGCCGCGATCGAGCACCGAGAACGATGGCTCGAGCCCGACCCGCGCGGCATGGCGCCGGATGAGGCGGTTGGCCACGGAATGAAACGTCCCCGCCCACGGAAAACGCGCCTCGCGCCGCACCTCGGCCGTGATGCGGCGCGCGCGCCGGGTCATCTCCTCCGCTGCGCGCCGCGTGAAGGTGAGGAGCAGCATGCGCTCGGGCGCAACGCCTTCGAGCACCAGATGCGCGACGCGGTGCGCGAGGGTGTTAGTCTTGCCGGTGCCCGCACCCGCGACGATGAGCAGCGGCCCGGCGCGGAACGCGCCCTCGGCGCCACGGCCGCCGAAGCGCGCGGCGGCGCGCTGCCGGTCGTTCAGCTGGTCGAATGCGGCGAGGGATGGCACAGCGGCGACTATAGGCGAGAACTGTATGGATATCCAGCCCCGCCCCGGCCGGCTTTGGGCCGTCCTGTCGTTGCTCTTGACCCTCACGGGTCCTGCACTGGCGCTCGACCTGGACAAAGCCAAGGACTATCTCGGCATGGAATATGCGCATTGCGCCAACTGGTTTCTGATCATGCGCGAAGTCGCGGCGCGGTCGTTCCCGCCGGGGCTCGACCGCAACATGGCGATGGCGCAGCAGGAGGAACTGGCGCAGCAGGCTTTCGAGCGCTCCGCCGAGGCGACCAGCCGGGAAGTCGCGCTGGAGCGCGCGAAGGCGTCGATGGAGTCGATGAAGGAGCGGATGAAGAACTCGCTCGAAAACCTGCCCGTGATCGCCGACGATTACGCGTACTCCTGCAAGGCGCTGATGGAATCGCCGGATGCGCGCCTGCGGTTCTGGCTCGAGCGGAAGTAGATGCGAGGATCGCTTCGATCCTTGATCTAGGTGCCGCTGCCGGCATCGATCGGGCCCGGCACGCGCGGCCAAGCTGTCGGCCATGAAGCCGGAATTTGAGCCCCGGCCGCGCAAAATGCAAGAATCGCGGCCTCATGGTCCGGCAGCACACGCTCCACTTCCGCACCCGCGGCCGCGGCACGCTCGAGATCACCGCGGAAATCGAACGCGCCATCGCGGCGAGCGGCGTGCGCACGGGCTTTTGCAACGTGTTCCTGCAGCACACCAGCGCCTCGCTCATCCTGTGCGAGAACGCCGACCCCGCGGTGCGGCGCGACCTCGAGACGATCCTCGCGCGACTCGCCCCCGACGGCGACCCGGCTTACGTGCACGACACCGAGGGACCGGACGACATGGCGGCGCACGCGCGCGCCGTGCTGACGACGAATGCGCTGGCGCTCCCCGTGAGCGCAGGGCGCCTCGCGCTCGGCACCTGGCAGGGCGTGTATCTGTGGGAGCACCGCACCGCCCCGCACGGCCGCCGGGTCATCGTCACAATCATGGGAGAATAGCCGGGCCGGCGCCGCGGCCCTTCGCGGCCCCTCTTCCAACAATTCCAAGGAAACGTTTCATGCCCAAGATCACGACCGCGAGCGGCCTCATCATCGAAGATCTCGCCGCCGGCGCAGGCGCCGAGGCG
>SCUH01000106.1 GCA_004298295.1 Betaproteobacteria bacterium
GGGTGATCGCGAACAGCACGGGGAGCGAATAGATGGCGAGGGTCTGGGCGAGCTGGCTGACGTCCATCGACGACTTCGAATGGCGCTGCAGTTTATCAGAGCGCGGCCGGAGCGCCGGCCTGCGCTGCGGCCGCGAAGCCGAGTGCCGCGAGCGCGCCCTTGCCCTGGCGCAGCAGCACCGGGACGTCGGTCGTGAGATCGATCACGGTGGAGAGCTCGGTGCCGCAGGAGCCGGCGTCGATCACCAGGTCGAGCGCGTGCTCGAGCGCGTCGCGGATCGCGCGCGCATCGGACAGCGGCGCTGCGCTCCCCGGCAGCGCGAGGGTCGCCGACAGCATGGGCTCGCCGAGTTCCGCCAGCAGCGCCAGCGCGACGGCATGCGCGGGCACGCGCACGCCGATGGTCTTGCGACGCGGGTGCATCAGGCGGCGCGGCACTTCGCGCGTCGCCCGCAGGATGAACGTGTAGGCGCCGGGCGTCGCCGCCTTGAGCAGCCGGTACTGGATGTTGTCGACCACCGCATAGGCCGCGATTTCCGAAAGGTCGCGGCACATGAGCGTGAGATGGTGTTTCGCATCGATGCCGCGCACGCGCCGCAGCCGCGTCAGCGCCTTGGCGTCGCCGATCTGGCAGCCGAGCGCGTAGCAGGAATCCGTGGGATAGGCGATCAGCCCGCCGCGCCGCACGATTTGCGCGGCGCGGTGGACCAGCCGTGGCTGCGGGTGCGTCGGGTGGACCGAGAAATACTGCGCCACAGGTTCAGCGGCCTTGCAACAGGAAGTCCTCGATCAGGCGCGCCACCCGCGCGGGCTGGTCGTGGTGCAGCATGTGGCCGGCTTCCGGCACCGTGACGTGGCGCAGGTTGCGAAACGCGGCGCGTCGCTCGGCATGCTGTTCCGGCGTCAGCTTGAGGCGGTTCAGGTTGTCGGTTTCGGTCGTGTCGACCCAGAGCGTGGGTGCGCTCACCTGCTGCCAGATCGCGCGCACCTCCTCGTAGCGGTACAGCAGCGGATTGACGATCTTGTGCGCCGGATCGCTGCGCAGCATGACCTGGCCATCGCCCGTCTCGCGACCCCAATGCAGCGCCAGGTATTCGGCACGCACGCGCGTCAGCCGCGGGTTGTTCTTCTGCAGCCGGTCGGCCAGGCCGGAAAAGCTGGTGTAGGCGCGCAGGCTCGGGCGGTCGCGCAATTCCTCGAGCCAGCGCGCATAACGCCGCGGCGCCTGTTCGGGGTGCGTGGGTGGCAGGCCGAAGCCTTCGAGGTTCACCAGCCGGGCGACGCGCTCCGGCCGCACGCCCGCGTAAATCGAGGCGACGTTGCCGCCGAGGCTGTGTCCTACAAGATTGACCGGCGCTTCGGGCTGGATGTGCTCGAGCAGGCCGTCGAGGTCGGCGAGATAGTCCGGGAACCAGTAGCAGTCGGACTTGCCCCAATCGCTCTGGCCGTAGCCGCGCCAGTCGGGCGCGTAGACGTCCCAGCCTGGCGACAGCGCGTCGACCAGGAACTGGAACGACGCCGAGACATCCATCCAGCCATGCAGCAGCACGACGCGTCGCGCCGCATCGCCGCGCCAGTGGCGAAAGTGGTAACGCAGGCCGCGGATTTCTACGTAATGCGATTCCGCGGGGCGCAGCGCCGCGGCACCTGCCCCGTCACCCTGCGGACCCGCTGCGATCACTTCGGCGCCATGCGAATCGCGCCATCGAGGCGGATCGTCTCGGCGTTCAGCATCTCGATCTCGACGATCGACTTGACGAGCTGCGCGTACTCCGCCGGGCGGCCCAGGCGCGAGGGAAACGGCACTTGCTTGCCGAGCGAGTCCTGCGCTTCCTTGGGCAGCGCCGCAAGCATCGGCGTCTCGAAGATTCCGGGCGCGATGGTGCAGACCCGGATGCCGCTGCGCGACAGGTCGCGCGCGATCGGCAGCGTCATGCCGACGATGCCGCCCTTGGAGGCGGAGTACGCCGCCTGACCGATCTGTCCGTCGAAAGCCGCGACCGAGGC
>SCUH01000107.1 GCA_004298295.1 Betaproteobacteria bacterium
GGATCGAAGCGCTTCACCGCCTTCATCAGGCCGATGTTGCCCTCCTGGATCAGGTCGGCGTGCGGCAGGCCGTAGCCGAGATAGCCGCGCGCGACCGCAACCACGAGTCGCAGGTGCGACAGCACCAGCTGGCGAGCGCCTTCCAGATCGCCGTGGTCGCGGAAACGACGGGCGAGCTCGCGCTCGTCCTCGGCGCTCAGAATCGGGAAGCGGCTCACGGTCTGGATGTAGGCCTCCAGACTCCCGGCGCCCATTGGCACGGGCAACGTCATCGGCAAGCTCATTGCGGTATGGGTACTCACGAGGGCCTCTCCTTTGCGGCAATTTTAGCACTCGCCGAATTAGAGTGCTAAGCGGCCTGCGGGTTCCCTTCTAGTAGCTGTGTAAGTATAAGACAAATCAGCTAATTTGACGTAAGTGTATACTCACTGACATGTACGATCCCAGCCAACCCAGCAGCCCCGCGAAGCCGACGAGGCTGGAGGCGTCCGCCGCGCCAGGGAAGGCGAGCCGGAACGTCGAACCAAAAGAATCGGCGAGATCCTGGACGCCGAGGTTGAGCGCGGCGAGTCCGAGCCACAGGATCGCCAGCGCCACCAGCCCGCCCGCGACCCCCTGCACGAAGCCGAAGTAATAGAACGGCCGCGCAATGTAGCCATCGGTCGCGCCGATCAACCTTGAGACCATGATTTCCTCGGCATGCGTCAGGATCTGCAACCGGATCGTGTTGAAGGTCACGGCGATGAGGCCGACGGCGAGCAGAGCCCCCAGCACGCCGGTCGCGATGCGGCCCGTTGCCGCGATCGCCGCCAGTCGTCGGGCCCAGGCCGAATCCACCTGCACATGCGCCACGCCGGCGAGCCGGCGCAGGTCGCGCGCCAGCGCGTCCAGCGCCTCCGGGCTGGAATCCCGGGCACCCACGACGAACGCATCGGGCAACGGGTTCTTGCCGAGCGCCGCAACGACCTCGGCTAAACCCTCGGTGGCCCTCAGGCTCTTGAGGGCCTCGTCACGCGACACGAAACGCGTAGCGGCGACGCGAGCGTCGGCCTTGAGCCGGCCCGCGACCGCATCCGCATCGGCCTTCGTCGCCTCGGTTCGCAGGAACAGCGACAGCTGCGCCTCCGGCGCGAAACGCTGCGTCACGGCGAGCAGGTTGGCGAGCAGCGCATAGCCGCCCGCCGGCAGGGCCAGCGCAACCCCGATCACAAGTGCGTTGAGCAGTGCCGCCGTCCTATGGGCGAGCAGCTTCCCCAGCGCGAGCGCAAATGCCTGCCGATGGTGCCTGAGCCAGGTCCGCATCAGGCCAGCAGGCACCCGTTCGCGAGCCGCAGCGTGCGGCCGGCGCGCCCCGCGATGAGCGCTTCGTCATGGGTGGCGATCAGGACCGTGACCCCGACCTGATGGAATGCCGCAAAAATCTCCAGGATGGCGCGTGCCGACTCGGCGTCGAGATTGGCAGTCGGTTCGTCGGCGACCAGGATCGCGGGTCGGTTCACGACGGCGCGCGCGATCGCCAGGCGCTGCTGCTCGCCGCCGGAGAGCTGCACCGGATTGGCGCGCTCGCGCCCGAGGAGCCCGACCTTGTCGAGCGCCGCGCGCGCGCGCCGCTCGGCTTCCCGCGGCGAGTGGTCGCTGAAGGCGAGCGGCAGCGCGACGTTGTCGTAGACGCTGCGATCGTAAAGCAGCTTCTGGTCCTGGAATACCAGGCCCAGGCTGCGTCGCAGGTAGGGCAGGGCGGTGCGGCGCAGCGCGCCGACGTTCTGGCCGTTCACCAGCACCGTCCCCGAGCTCGGGCGCTCGATTGCGGGAATCAGCTTGAGCAGCGTCGACTTTCCGGCGCCCGAGCGCCCGATGACGAACGCGAACTCGCCCGCGTCGAGCGTGAACGAGACATCGGCCAGGACTTCGTGCCCGCCGGGATAGCGCTTGCCGACGCCGGAAAAGCTAATCAATCAGGGCCTCGACGAAATCGCGCGCCACGAACGGGCGCAGGTCGTCGATGCCTTCCCCGACACCGACGAAAAAAAGCGGCAGCGGCCTGCGGCCGGAATCGGCTGCGCGTGCGTGCGCGATGGCGCAGACCACGCCACCCCGCGCCGTGCCGTCGAGCTTGGTGAGGACGAGTCCCGTGAGTTCGAGCGCCGCATCGAACGCCTGCACCTGGGCGAGCGCGTTCTGCCCGGTGTTGGCGTCGAGCACGAGCAGCACTTCGTGCGGCGCACCGGGGAGCGCCTTCGCCACCACGCGCTTGACTTTGCGGATTTCCTCCATCAGGTGCAGCTGCGTCGGCAGCCTGCCGGCCGTGTCGGCGATCAGGACGTCGATGCCGCGCGCCTGCGCGGCGCTCACGGCGTCGAACACCAGCGCCGCCGGGTCGTTGCCCTGCTGGCCGATCACCGGGACGGCGTTGCGCAGGCCCCAGGCCGCGAGCTGCTCGCGCGCCGCGGCGCGAAAGGTGTCGCCGGCGGCGAGCATCACGCTGCGGCCCTGCGTCTGGAACCACTTGG
>SCUH01000108.1 GCA_004298295.1 Betaproteobacteria bacterium
GCAGGTAGAGCTGCCGCCCGGCCTCGATCCGGGTGGCCATGTCGGCGAGACGGAAATTCACCGCCTGATGCTCGATCAGGGCCTTGCCGAAACTGCGGCGCTCGTGCGCGTAGACGAGCGCGGCCTCCAGCGCCGACTGCGCCATGCCGACCGACTGGGCCGCGACGTTGACCCGGCCCGACTCGAGGTTGGCGAGCGCGATGCGGTAACCGATGCCGGCTTCGCCCAGCAGGTTGTCGGCGGCGACGACGCAGTTCTCGAACACGATCTGCGCGGTGTCGGAGGCGTGCTGGCCGGATTTGTCTTCGATCCGCGCGACGATGTATCCGGGGGTGCTCGTGGGCACGATGAAGGCGCTGATGCCCCGCTTGCCGGCGGCGCGGTCGGTGACCGCGAACACGATCGCGACGTCCGCGTTCTTGCCCGAGGTGATGAACTGCTTGACGCCGTCCAGCCGCCAGCCGCCTCCGCAGCGCTCGGCGCGCGTGGTGATCGCGCTCGCGTCCGATCCCGTGTGCGGTTCGGTGAGCGCAAAGGCGCCGAGCAGCTCGCCGCGCGCGACGGGCTTGAGCCAGCGCTCTTTCTGCGCCGCGCTGCCATAGCCGAGCAGGATGCCGGCCGCGAGATTGTTCACCTGGACGATGGTCGAGGTGGCGCCTTCGCCCGCCGCGAGTTCCTCGATCACGATCGCGAGCGAGGTGTGGTCCATGCCGGCGCCGTCCCAGGCCTCGGGAATCGCCACGCCGGCGAAGCCCATCTTGCCGAGCTCGGCCAGCGCTTCGCGCGGAAAGCGGCTTTCGCGGTCCCATTGCGCCGCGTGCGGACGCAGGTGCTCGCGCGCGAAGCGGCGCACCGTGTCGCGGATCATGTCGTGCTGTTCGGCGGCGGCCATGTCAGTCGGGCTGCACGTAGGTGACGGTGTGGTGCGTGAACAGGCGTCCGGCGCGGTTGTGGCATTCGGCGGTGCCGTAGATGCGGCGCCGCCCCGCCTTGAGGATGCGCGCGGTGCAAAAGACGCGCTCGGCGACCGCGGGGGCGAGGAACGCCGTGTTCAGCTCCGAGGTGAGGGCGTCGAAGTCGGTGCCGTAACGGCCCTTGATCGCGAGCCACATGGCGCAGTCGGCCGCGGCCATCAGCGAAGGCCCGTTGATGATGCGTCCGGGGCGCTCGAGGCTCTTGCGGTGCGGCAATTCCAGCGTGCAGCTCCCGTCGCCCACCCTGACCACGCGGAAGCCGTAGAAGCGCACGAAGCGCGCCTTGTCGATCAGCCGCTGCAGGGCAGCGCGCGTTGCCTTCACGCCAGCTCCAGCGCCACCGCGGTGGCCTCGCCGCCGCCGATGCACAGCGACGCCACGCCGCGCTTGCCGCCGGTCTTGCGCAACGCGCCGATGAGGGTCACGAGGATGCGCGCGCCGGAAGCGCCGATCGGGTGGCCGAGCGCGCAGGCGCCGCCATGGATGTTGACCTTCTCGTGCGGCAGCCCGTGCTCCTTCATCGCCGCCAGGGTGACGACCGCGAAGGCCTCGTTGATCTCGTACAGGTCGACGTCCTTCGCGCTCCAGCCGGTCTTCGCCAGCAGTTTGGCGATCGCTCCGACCGGCGCGGTGGTGAACCAGCCCGGTTCCTGCGCGTGCGTGCTGTGGGCCAGCAGCGTCGCGAGCGGTGCCAGGCCGCGCCTGGCGGCGGCGGAACGCCGCATCAGCACCAGCGCCGCGGCACCGTCCGAGATGCTGCTCGAATTGGCCGCCGTCACCGTGCCGTCCTTGCGGAACGCGGGCTTCAGGGCCGGGATCTTGGCGAGGTTCGCCTTGAACGGCTGCTCGTCCATTTCGATGAACTTCTCGTCCTTGCCCGCCTTGATGGCGAGCGGCGTGATTTCCCAGGCGAAGGAGCCGTCCTTGTTGGCGCGCTGCGCGCGCTCGAGCGAGGCGATGGCGAAGCGGTCCTGCGCCTCGCGCGTGAAGGCGTAATGCTGCGCGCAATCCTCGGCGAAGCTGCCCATCAGGCGGCCCTTGTCGTAGGCGTCCTCGAGCCCGTCGTAGAACATGTGGTCGAGCACCTGCTGGTGTCCCATGCGATAGCCGGCGCGCGCCTTGGGCATCAGGTAAGGGGCGTTGGTCATCGACTCCATGCCGCCGGCGACGATCACTTCGGCGCTGCCGGCGCTGAGCAGGTCGTGCGCGAACATCGCCGCCTTCATGCCCGAGCCGCACATCTTGTTGACCGTGGTGCAGCCGGCCGCGAGCGGCAGCCCCGCGCCGAGCGAGGCCTGACGCGCCGGGGCCTGGCCCTGGCCCGCGGGCAGCACGCAGCCCATGATCACCTCCTGCACCTCTTCTGCCTTGAGCCTGGCGCGCTCGATGGCGGCGCGGATGGCGGCAGCGCCGAGCTCCGGTGCCGCAAAGCTCTTCAGCTCGCCCTGGAAGCCGCCCATCGGGGTGCGGGCGGCGGCGACGATGACGATCGGATCGTTGGACATGCGGGGCCTCCTTCTAGCGTGCATTCAGGTCGTAGGATTGGATGCGGTTGCGCGCGAGTTCCAGCACTTCGGCCGGAAACGGGCAGGACTTGCGCGCCACGGTGTCGATGTGCACGCCGGTCAGCTCGCACACCGCGGCGATCTCGCCCGACTCGGCGTTGCGCATCTCGTGCACGAAACGCAGCACCTTGTCGCGCACCTCGAGCACGGCCGAGCGGACCGTGACCACGTCGCCCGCGTTGAGCTCGCGCCGGTAGCCGATGTTCTGCTGCACCGCCGCCATGCCGCGATTGCGGGTGCGCAGCAGCGTCGGCGTGATGCCGACGACGGCGAACAGGTTCCAGGTCGCCTCGTCGAACTTGCCCACGTACCACATCACGTTCATGTGGCCCATGTGGTCGCATTGCCAGGGGTAGACCGCGCCGCGGTAGGTCTCGAGCATTGCGTTCACGTCACGCGGTCTCGGCAAACAGCTCGCGACCGATCAGCCAGCGCCGGATCTCGGAGGTGCCGGCGCCGATCTCGTAGAGCTTGGCGTCGCGCCACAGCCGCCCGGTCGGGGTCTCGTTGATGTAGCCCATGCCGCCGAGCGCCTGGATC
>SCUH01000109.1 GCA_004298295.1 Betaproteobacteria bacterium
GACGATCATGCGAATTGCCGCAGGAAGCGCAGATCGCCGTCGAAGAACAGGCGCAGGTCGTCGATGCCATAGCGCAGCATCGTCAGCCGCTCCAGCCCCGCGCCGAACGCGAAACCGATGGAACGCTCCGGATCGAGGCCGAAATTGCGCACCACCTGCGGATGCACCTGGCCCGCGCCGGAAATCTCGAGCCAGCGCCCTTTGAGAGGGCCGGAATCGAACTTCATGTCGATCTCCGCCGACGGCTCGGTGAACGGGAAGTACGACGGACGGAAGCGGACCTCGATGTCGTCGCTCTCGAAGAAGCGGCGCATGAAGTCGGCGAACACGCCCTTCAGGTCGGCGAAACTCACGTCCTCGTCGATCCACAGGCCCTCGACCTGGTGGAACATCGGCGAATGCGTCGCGTCGGAGTCGACGCGGTAGGTGCGCCCGGGGGCGATCACCTTGATCGGCGGCCGGTGCATGCGCGCATAGCGCACCTGCATCGGGCTGGTATGCGTGCGCAGCACGAGCGGCAGGCCGCCCCGATCCTTGAGATCGACGTAGAACGTGTCCTGCATCGAGCGCGCCGGATGGTTCTCCGGATTGTTCAGCGCCGTGAAGTTGTACCAGTCGGTCTCGAGCTCCGGGCCATCGGCGACCTCGAAGCCGATCGAGCCGAAAATCCGCTCGACGCGCGCCCAGGTACGCGAGATCGGGTGCACGCCGCCGCGGCCGCGGCCCCGTCCGGGCAGCGTGACATCGAGCGCTTCCTCGGCAAGCCGCGCCTCCAGGCGCGCGCCAGCGAGCTCGGCGCGGCGCCGCTCGAGCGCCTGCTCGAGGCGTTCCTTGGCGGCATTGATCGCGGCCCCCGCGCTGCGCCGCGCCTCGGGCGTGAGCTTGCCGAGCGCTTTCAGCAGCGCGGTGAGCTCGCCGCTCTTGCCGAGAAAGCGCGCCTTGGCGTTTTCGAGCGACGCCGGGTCAGGCGCCGCCGCGAACTCGGCCAGCGCACGCGCGACGATCGGTTCCACGTCTTGCACCGCTGCGACGCGCGATCAGTGCGCGATGCTGGCCTTGACCTGGTTGGCGATGCGTGCGAAAGCCGGCTTGTCCTGCACGGCGAGGTCGGCAAGCACCTTGCGGTCGATCTCGATGCGGGCCCGCCTCAGCCCGGCCATGAACGCGCTGTAGGTAAAGCCGAGCTCGCGCACCGCGGCGTTGATGCGCGCAATCCACAGCGCGCGGATGGTGCGCTTGCGGTTGCGGCGATCGCGGTACGCATACTGCCCCGCCTTCATCACCGCCTGCTTGGCGACCCGAAATACGTTCTTGCGCCGGCCGCGGAAGCCCTTGGCCTTGACGAGCACCTTCTTGTGGCGCGCGCGCGCCGTGACTCCCCGTTTGACTCGTGGCATGGCGCCTCCTCTAGGAAGCGTACGGCAGCATGGCGCGAATCGCGCGCTTGTTGCTGTCGTGCACGTTGGTCGTGCCGCGCAGGTGACGCTTGCGCTTGGTCGACTTCTTGGTGAGGATGTGGCGCAGGTAGGCCTGCGAGCGCTTGATCGAGCCGCCTGAGCGGATCTTGAACCGCTTGGCGGCCGATTTCTTGGTTTTCACCTTCGGCATGAATGCGACTCCTTGCTTTATGTCATGACGCCGGGTGGCCCGCCGCGCGGGCGCTTCTGGAACCCGGAGATCACTTGTATCAGCGCCCTGATGCTGCCTTGCCGCTGCGGCGCGGCGGGCGCTGTGCCACCGCAACGCAGCTGGAAATTCAGAGTGCCGCAGGCTTGGCCGGTTGCGGCTCGGCCTGCTTGGCCGCCGCAGGCGACGCTTCCTTTTTCGACTTGGTCGCCGGCAGCTTCTTCTTCGGCGCCAGCACCATCACCATCTGCCGTCCCTCGAGCTTCGGGAACTGCTCCACCAGAGCGTAAGGATCGAGGTCCGCCTTGACGCGCTCGAGAATGCGCAAGCCGAATTCCTGGTGCGCCATCTCGCGCCCGCGGAATCGCAACGTCACCTTGGCCTTGTCGCCTTCCTGCAGGAACTGGATCAGCTTGCCGACCTTGATCTTGTAGTCGCCGTCGTCGGTGCCGGGACGGAACTTGATTTCCTTGACCTGGATCTGCTTCTGCTTGAGCTTGGCTTCGTGTGCCTTCTTCTGCTCCCGGTAGCGGAACTTGCCGTAGTCCATCAGCTTGCAGACCGGGGGCCGCGCCAGCGGCGCGATTTCCACCAGGTCGACACTCTGCTCTTCCGCCAGCTGCAGCGCCTGCGCGATCGGCACGATACCCAGCTGGTCTCCGTTGTCCGCTACCAGGCGCACTTCGGGCGCCGTGATCTGTGCGTTGATGCGTTGCGATTTCTCGAGTGTGATGTGCGAATCTCCTCTTCCTGCGGCGTTTCATCGGCTGCCGCCTCGCCGGCCGGAACCCACGTTCCGAAAAAGCTGCGGCCGTGCTACGGCGCGCTTGCCTCGCTGCGGAGGCGCGCGACGAAGGTTTCCAGCGCCATGGCGCCGAGGTCTTCGCCGCCGCGCGTGCGCACGGCCACGGATTCAGCCTGCTTTTCCTTCTCCCCGACCACCAGCTGGTAGGGCAGCTTTTGCAGGCTATGTTCTCGAATCTTATAGGAAATTTTCTCGTTTCGCAAATCCGCGGCGACGCGGAAACCGGCCTCGCGCAGGCGCGCCGCGACGCGCGCGGCATATTCGGCTTGGTGCTCCGAAATGTTGAGCACCACGGCCTGCTCGGGCGCCAGCCAGGCGGGGAAGGCGCCGCCGTAATGTTCGATCAGGATGCCCAGGAAGCGCTCCATCGACCCGACAATGGCCCGATGCAACATGACCGGGACATGCCGGGCGTTGTCCTCGCCGACGTATTCGGCGCCGAGCAGTCCCGGCATGCTGAAGTCGACCTGCATCGTGCCGCATTGCCAGACACGGCCGAGCGCATCCTTGAGCGAGTACTCGATCTTCGGCCCGTAGAAAGCGCCCTCGCCCGGAGAAAGGGCGTATTCGACGCCCGAGCGGCGCAGCGCCTCCATCAGGGCATGCTCGGCCTTGTCCCAGACCGCATCGGCGCCGATACGCTTGGCCGGCCGCGTCGCGATGCGGTAAATGATGCTGTCGAAGCCGAAATTCCGGTACACCTTCTGCAGCAGAGCAGTATAGGCGGTGCATTCGTCGAGAATCTGGTCTTCGGTGCAAAAGATGTGGCCGTCGTCCTGCACGAAGCCGCGCACGCGCATCAGGCCGTGCAGCGCGCCCGAGGGCTCGTTGCGGTGGCAGGAGCCGAATTCGCCGTACCGCAGCGGCAGATCCCGGTAGCTGCGGATGCCCTTGTTGTAGATCAGGATGTGCCCGGGGCAGTTCATCGGCTTGATCGCGTAGTCGCGGTTCTCCGATGACGTGGTGAACATGCTTTCCTTGAAGTTCTCCCAGTGCCCGGTGCGCTCCCACAGGCTGCGGTCGAGGATCTGCGGGCCGCGCACCTCGCGGTAGCCGTGGTCGCGGTAGACGCGCCGCATGTACTGCTCGACCTGCTGCCACAGCGTCCAGCCCTTCGGGTGCCAGAACACGAGGCCCGGGGCCTCGTCCTGAATGTGGAAGAGGTCGAGCTGGGTGCCGAGGCGCCGGTGGTCGCGCTTCTCCGCCTCCTCCAGCATCTTCAGGTACGCGTCCTGCTCTTCGCGGCTGGCCCAGGCGGTGCCGTAGATGCGCTGGAGCATTTCATTCCTCGAATCGCCGCGCCAGTACGCGCCCGCGACCCGCATCAGCTTGAACACCTTGAGCTTGCCGGTCGAGGGCACGTGCGGCCCGCGGCACAGGTCGGTGAAACCGCCCTGCGTGTAAAGCGAGATCGATTCGCCCTGGGGAATCGCGCCGATGATCTCGGCCTTGTACAGCTCGCCCTGATCGCGGAAGAACCTGACCGCGTCGTCGCGCGGCAGCAGCCGGCGCGTCACCGGATGGTCGCGCTGCGCAATTTCCGCCATGCGCTTCTCGATCGCGGCGAGGTCCTCGGGCGTGAACGGTCGCTTGAACGCGAAATCGTAGTAGAAACCGTGCTCGATCACCGG
>SCUH01000110.1 GCA_004298295.1 Betaproteobacteria bacterium
CTTCGCCTGGTTCTTGAGCAGCGCGAAGATCAGGTCCTGCTTGCGCATGCGGTTGGCGTTGTCGACGCCGTTGGCGGTCGCCTTTTCCAGCAGTTCGGAGACGTGAAGGGTCTTGAGTTCTGAGAGTTGCATGATCAATGGATGGATTGCGGCCTGCCCTGCTGCCGACTTCTCTTGTGGGGAAGTGCGCCTCGCCAGGAAACGACTGCGGGCGCCGGATGTTGCCGCCGCGCGGAGGGTTTCCGCGCGGCTTCTGGATCAGAGACTAAAGCCTCTAGATATTGCTGTCAAGAAAGGCGGTGAGCTGGGACTTGGACAGCGCGCCGACGCGCGTGTCCTCGACATTGCCGTTGCGGAACAGCATCAGGGTCGGGATGCCGCGGATGCCGAAGCGCGCCGGCACCTGGCGGTTTTCGTCGACGTTGATCTTGGCCACCTTGAGGCGGCCGCCGTATTCCCTGGCGACCTCGTCCAGGATCGGCGCGATCTGCTTGCAGGGGCCGCACCATTCGGCCCAGTAATCGACCAGCACCGGGACTTCGGACTGCAGCACTTGCGGCTCGAAATTCTCGTCGGTGAGGTGCTCAATCTGTGAACTGCTCATGGTTCCTCGGGGAAATTGCAGGGGGTAGCCGTCATTATGAGGGCTGCCGCCCCGGATCCCAAGGGGCGCGCGCGAACACGTGCTAAACTGTTGATTCCGAAGACCTTGTTTCCACAATGACCTACGTCGTCACCGAAGCCTGCATCAAGTGCAAGTACACCGACTGCGTCGATGTCTGCCCCGTGGACTGCTTCCGCGAGGGGCCGAACATGCTGGTCATCGACCCCGATGAATGCATCGACTGCACCCTGTGCGTCCCCGAATGTCCGGTGGAGGCGATTTTCGCCGAGGACGACGTGCCGGATGCGCAGCGCGAGTTCGTCGACCGCAACCGCGAGCTCGCCAAGCTCTGGAAGCCGATCATCGAACGGAAGCCCGCGCCCGCCGACGCCGACGAGTGGGCCAAGGTGAAAGACAAGAAACAGCTGCTCGAGCGCTGAGGGGCTTGCGCACCGCAGATTCGTGCCGCACTGCAACGAGCAATGCCTTCGTTGCAGTTCGATAAGCTCCGGTCATTGCACTTTCACAGGGCGGGTGTAATCTTCATCAGGCCCCTGTGGAGGCCGAGATGGAGCAGCCGAGAATTGCATTCACCGCGGTGTACCTGAGAGCGCAGCACGGCTACATCGGGTTCGTCGAAGAGCTGCCCGGGCTCAATTCCCACGGCCGCACCATCGACGAGGCGCGTGCCAACCTGCAGCGGCTGGCGGCGGTCGTGTTCGACGAGGAGCGCGCCCACGCCGAAGAGTTGCTTTCCGGCAAGGAAGTGGTGCGCGAGGCGTTCTACCTGCAGCTGCGCACGCGGGCGGAGCTCGACGCGTAGCAACCTTTCGATTCAGTGCTCGTAGCGTTCGGCGCGGACCTTGCCGCGAAACACGCGATAGGCAAATGCGGTGTAGCCCACCAGCACCGGCAGCACGATCGCCGTGCCGACGAGTACGATCATGAGCGCGGAAGGATGCGCTGCGGCCTGCCAGATCGTCATGCCGCCGAGGACGACGTAGGGAAACACGCTGTAGGCGAGCCCGGCGAATGCCAGGGCGAAGATCGCGACCGTGCCGGCGAAGGGCTTGCCGTCCGAGCGATCGAGCGAACGCCACACCCATAGCCACGCCGCGAGCGTGGCGAGCGGCAGCGCCGACATGTACAGGATCCTCGGCCAGGCGAACCACTTCTCGCGCACCGCTTCGCTGACGAGCGGCGTGGCGAGGCTCACCAGGGCAACGCCCAGCGCCACCCAGCCCAGCCCCCAGCGCGCCCAGGCGCGGGCCTTGCGCTGCAATTCGCCTTCGGTGCGCAGCACGAGCCAGGTTGCGCCGAGCAGCACATAGCCCCCGCACAGCGCTGCACCTGCCAGTAGCGCGAACAGGAAGTAGGCCCAGCCCGGCTGGAAGGCCGTGAGATAGCGCCCGAGCATGAAGCCCTGTGCGAACGAGGCGACGAAGGAGCCGAACCAGAACAGCCAGTTCCACAGTTCGCGATGCCAGCCCTCGGCCTTGACGCGAAACTCGAACGCCACGCCGCGCAGCATCAGCCCGATGAGCATGCCGGCGACCGGCAGGTAGAGCGCCCCGAGGATCCAGCCGTGCGCCGCAGGAAACGCCACCAGCAGGATGCCGACGCCGAGCACCAGCCAGGTTTCGTTGGCGTCCCAGAACGGGCCGATCGAGGCGACCATCACGTCCTGCTCCGCGGCGCTCGCACCCGGCATCAGCATGCCGACGCCGAGATCGTAGCCATCGAGCACCACGTAGGCGAGAATTGCTACCCCCATCAGCAGCGCGAACACGAGCGGCAGGTCGAGCGTCATGCCTTCGCCCCTTCTCCGGCGATGTGCGTGATTACAACCATGTAAGCGAGCAGCATGACGCCGTAGACGAGGACATAGCCGGTGAGGCTCGCGCCAAGGCTTGCCGCGCGTACGCCACCTGCGGCATCCGCGGTTCGCAGGATTCCGGTGACGAGCCACGGCTGGCGGCCGATCTCGGTGACCAGCCAGCCGCAGAGCGTCGCGATCCAGCCCGAGAAGGTGAAGCCGGCAAAGCCCCAGAGCAGCGGCCGCGGCAGCACCGCCGCGCGTTTGCGCAGGAAACAAGCCCCCGTCCACGCCAGCGCGAGCATCAGCATGCCGACGGCCACCATGCCGCGGAAGGCGAAGAAAAGCGGTGCCACCGGCGGGTGATCGGGCGCGAAGCGATCCAGTCCCTGCAGCTCCGCCTCGGCGTCGTGACGCAGGACGAGACTGGCAAGCTTCGGCACCTCGATGGCGAAGTCGTTGCGCCGCCGCGCGTCGTCGGGGATCGCGAACAGCACCAGCGGCACGCCCTTGTGCGTGTGCCAGATCGCTTCGACGGCGGCGATTTTCGCCGGCTGGTGTTCGAGCGTGTTGAGGCCGTGCAGGTCGCCGGCGGCGATCTGCAGCGGCGCCAGCAAAGCGGCGACGAAGGCGCCGCTGCGCAGCGTCCGCGCGGCGCCGGCGTCCTGCGGTGCGCGCAGGAGGCGCCACGCCGACAATCCGGCGACGAGGAACGCCGCCGTGAGACCTGAAGCGAGCAGCATGTGCACGAGGCGATACGGGAACGAAGGGTTGAAGATCACCTGCAGCCAGTCCTCAGCGATGAGCTGGCCGGCGTCGTAGCCGTGCCCTGCAGGGGTCTGCATCCAGGAATTGAGCGCAAGAATCCAGAACGCCGACAGCGCGGTGCCTGCCCCGACCATCACCGTGGCGAGCAGGTGCACGCGCGGCGAGACCCGGTCCATGCCGAACAGCATCACGCCGAGAAACGTCGCCTCGAGGAAGAACGCCGTCAGCACCTCGTAGGCGAGGAGCGGGCCGGCGATATTGCCCACCTTGAGCATGTAGCCGGGCCAATTGGTGCCGAACTGGAACGACATCGTGACGCCCGAGACCACGCCCATGGCGAAGGTGAGGGCGAAAATGCGCACCCACAGCTTGTAGGTCGCGAGCCACTGCGGGTCGCCGCTGCGCAGGTGGCGCACGCGGAAGTACACCAGGAACCAGGCGAGCGCGATGTTGATCGCCGGGAACAGGATGTGGAAGGCGATATTCAGCCCGAACTGGGTGCGAGCGAGCAGCAAGGCTTCGCTGGCTTCGGTCATCGGCAGCCTCGTCGTCCTGCGTGGCATTATAGGGAGCCGTGCGCCCGGGGTGGACTGGCGGGGTCGGGTGAGCGCGCAGACAAGGTTGAAATCGTCGATAACCACAGTCGGAGTGAGGGCCATGCAGTACGAACTTCTCATTCGCAACGCCACCGTGATCGACGGCACCCGCGCGCCGCGCTTCGAAGCCGACGTCGCCGTCCAGGACGGTCGCATTGCGGCCATCGGCAGTCTCGACAAGGCTCGCGCCGATACCGAAATCGACGCCCCCGGAAAGATCGTCGCCCCGGGCTTCATCGACGCGCACACGCACGACGACCGCCTGATGCTCTCGGCGCCGGAGATGGCGCCGAAGGTGAGCCAGGGCGTGACCACGGTGGTGGCGGGAAACTGCGGCATCTCGCTCGCGCCGGCGCCGAACGGCATGCGTTCGCCGGTGCCGGTGCCGCTCGATCTGCTGGATGCCGAAGGCGGCTGGTTCCGCTTCCGCACCTTCGGCGAGTACGTCGAGGCACTGCGCGCCGCGCCCGCGGCGACGAACTGCGCGCTGCTCGTAGGCCACTCGACGCTTCGCGTGCAGACGATGGACAAGCTCGAGCGCCCGGCGACCCGCTCCGAAATCGCGCGCATGCGCGATCTCGCCGACGAGGCGCTCGCGGCGGGCGCGATCGGGGTCTCGACCGGGCTCTGGTACGAGCCCGCCAGCGCCGCGCCGACGCAAGAAGTGATCGAGGTGTGCCGGCCGCTTGCGGCGCGCGAGGGCATCTACTGCACGCACATGCGGGACGAAGCTGACCGGGTGATCGATTCGCTCGAGGAGACGTTCCGCATCGGACGCGAGCTGGGCGTGCCGGTGGTGATCTCGCACCACAAGGTGGCCGGAACGCCCAATCATGGCCGCTCGGCCGAAACGCTGCCGTTGATCGAGGCGCGCATGCGCGAGCAGGCCGTCGGCCTGGACTGCTACCCCTACTGCGCCTCCTCGACGATCCTGTCGGCGAGCCGCACGGCGGCCGCCTCGAAGGTGCTCGTCACCTGGTCGAAGCCGCACCCGGAATGCGCGGGAATGGAATTGGACGCGATCGCCTCCAGGCTGGGAGTCGCCGTAGAGCAGGCGATCGAAACGCTGCTTCCCGCCGGCGCCATCTACTTCGCGATGGACGAGATGGATGTGCGGCGCATCCTCGCTTTCGCGCCGACGATGATCGGCTCGGACGGCCTGCCGCACGACGCCGCGCCGCACCCGCGGCTGTGGGGAACCTTCCCGCGCGTCCTCGGACATTACGCGCGGGACCTGAATCTGTTTTCGCTCGAGACGGCAGTCCACAAGATGACCGGGCTCACCGCGAAGACCTTCGGCCTCGCGGATCGCGGCCTGCTGAAGGCAGGCTACGCCGCCGACCTCGCGATCTTCGACGCCGCCACGGTGGACGAGGCTGCGACCTTCGCGCGGCCGATCGCGGCGGCGAAGGGCATCGACACCGTGATCGTCAACGGCGCGATCGCCTGGCGCGACGGCAAATCCACCGGCGCACGCACCGGGAGGGTGCTCGGGCGCAGCTGAACGTACCGACCCGCGGCTGACGAAAGCCCGAGCGTGGCCGCGTGCGGCTAGGCGAGCCCTGCCCGCCGCAGCCGCGAGCGCAACTCGTCCATCTCCTCGAGCAGGTCGGCGACCAGCGCCGCGAGCTCGGGCACGGCGTCGAAATCGCGTTCGATCTCGCGCATGCGCCGAGCACGCGAAAGCGCCACGCCGCTGAAGCGCCATTCGGCGGCCGCGGCGCCCGAAACGGGGAACAGGCCTTCCTCGATGCGGCGCATGACCCATTCCCGCTCCAGCGCGCAGGCCGCGCAAAGCTCTTCCAGCGTGAAGCAGGCGCCTTCCTCGATTCGTCCGATGAGGATGTCGTCGTCGCTCATGGTTCAGGCCTCCGATTCGCGGCGCGGGTCGAACGCCATCTCGCGCGCCATGGTTTCATAGAGTTCGCGCGCCTTGGGCGTCGCCGCGGGCGGCAGGACGACCCGGATCTCGAGCAGCAGGTCGCCGGGCGGGTCAGACGGAATGCCGCGGCCGCGCACGCGCAGCTCCCTGCCGCTCTGGGCGCCTGCCGGGATGCGCACCTTGAGCGTGCCATCGGGCAGGTTGACCGGCACCACCGCCCCCAGCGCCGCTTCCCAAGGCGCGATCGCCAGGGTGAGCAGCAAGTCGCGTCCGTCGGCGCGGAGCCGGTCATGCGGCTTGAAATGCACTTCGAGCAGCAGGTCGCCGGCTTTGCCTTCGCCCAAATCCCTCGCGCCCTGGCCCGCGAGGCGGATGATCTGTCCT
>SCUH01000111.1 GCA_004298295.1 Betaproteobacteria bacterium
CGCGGATTTCGGCGCCGACGTGATCAAGATCGAGTCGCCGCCGGGGGTCGACCCGAACGAAGGCATGGGCGGTCCGCGCCACGGTCCGGACATGCAGAACCTGCACCGCAACAAGCGCTCGATGACGCTCAACCTCAAGCTGCCGGAGTCGCGCGAGGTGCTCGAGCGCCTGGTGAAAACCGCCGACGTCGTGGTCGAGAATTACCGACCCGACGTCAAGTTCCGGCTCGGCATCGATTACGAGACGCTCGCGCGCATCAATCCGCGCGTCGTCCTGGCGAGCGTCTCCGGCTTCGGACAGGATGGGCCGTATGCCCGGCGGCCCGGGTTCGATCAGATCGCGCAGGGCATGAGCGGCCTGATGTCCGTGACCGGTTTCCCGGGCCAGGGCCCGGTGCGCGCGGGCGCGGCCGTCGCCGACATCACCGCGGGGCTGTTTGCGGCGCTCGGCATCATGACCGCGCTGCTGGAGCGGGAGCAATCCGGCAAGGGTCAATGGGTGCAGTCTTCGCTGCTGCAATCGGGTGTTGCGCTGCTCGATTTCCAGGCCGCGCGCTTCCTCATCAAGGGCGAAGTGCCGCCGCAGGTCGGCAACGACCATCCCACCAGCATGCCGACCTCGGCCTACCGCACCAGCGACGGCTACATCAACGTCGCTGCCACTGGCGACGGCATGTGGCAGCGGCTGTGCGCCGCGATCGGACGCGAGGAGCTGCTGCAGCGCACCGAGTTCGCCTCGCAAGAGGGACGCGCCCTTCACCGCGTGGCGCTGAATGCGGAATTGAATCAGGCGCTGTCAGTTCGCAGCGGCGCCGAATGGATCGACATCCTCAACCGGGCCGGCGTGCCGTGCGGGCCGATCTACGACGTGGGGCAGATGTTCGCGGATCCGCAGGTGCGCCATCTCGGCATCGCCGCGAAGGTCGCGCATCCGGTGCTGGGCCCGATCCAGGTTCTCGCGCAGGCGGCGGGGCTTTCGCGGACCCCGGCCGACGTGGTCGCGCCCACGCCCGAATTGGGGCAGCATACGGACGAGGTGCTGGCGGAGCTTGGCTACGGCACGAATGAAATCGCCGCGCTGCGACAGCGTGGCGTTGTGTGACACGAACGACCATGAGGACGCTGATGACGACTACGCACCGATGGCTCTTCGGGATCGCCGCGTTTGCGATCGCAGGTCATGCTCTGGCACAGTTCCCGAGCCGGCCGGTCACGATGGTGGTGGGTTTCGCGCCCGGCGGGGGCACCGATACGGTCGCCCGCATCCTTGCAAGGACGGTGAGCGAGGGTCTCGGACAGCAGGTCGTGGTCGATAACAAGGCGGGGGCCGGCGGCAATATCGCCACCGACTACGTCGCCAAGGCAGCGCCGGACGGACACACGATCCTCCTTGGCAACGTGGGTTCGCTCACCGTCGCACCGCATCTGCTCGCCAGCCTGCCTTACGATCCGCTGCGCGACTTCGCTCCGATCACGATGGCGGTGGTATTCGCCAACGTGATTGTCGTGCACCCGTCGGTCCCCGCGAACACGCTCGCGGAGTTCGTGCGGCTGGCGAAGGAAAAACCAGGGCAGATCACCTACGGCTCGTCGGGGATCGGCGGCGCGGGGCACCTTGCCGGCGAACTCCTCCGGATCATGGCCGGCATCGATCTGGTCCACGTGCCTTACAAAGGCGGCGGGCCGGCGATGCAGGGACTGCTCGGCGGACAGATCTCGGCCTACTTCGCGACGCCGGTCGCGGCCGGGCCGCACATGAAAGCCGGCAAGGCGCGCGCCCTCGCGAGCACCGGCACCACGCGCTCGGCCTTCCTGCCCGACGTGCCGACCGTCGCCGAGTCGGGTTACCCGGGCTACGAGGCGACCAACTGGTACGCCTACGTAGCGCCCGCGAAGACGCCGAAAGACATCGTCGAGCGGCTGAACCGCGAGATCGTCAGAGCGCTCGGCTCGCCGGAAGTCAAGGAACTGCTCGCCAAGCAGGGGCTCGAACCCAAACCGAGCACGCCCGAGGAACTCGCGCGAACGATGGAGCGCGAGTACGCGACCTGGGGCCGGGTCGTAAAGGAAGCGAAGATTACGGCGAACTGAGGAGCGTCTCGCCCGGCCGCACGCGCGTGAACGCGACCGGCTTCATCGTCAGCTCGGCACGTCCGCCGCTCAGGCGCACGCTCGTAAAGCTCGACTGCGCGAGCGGCCCGGTATCGGGGTGGTCGGCGCGGAAATGCGCTCCACGTGAGTCCTCGCGCGCGAGCGCCGCTTGCGCGATCACGCGGCTCACCTCGGTGAGGTTCTTCAGGTTCAGCCAGTCATGCCAGGCGAGGTTGTAGGCGCGCTCGCCGTCGGGTAAGGCGTAACGGTCGAGCTCGGCATCCAGCGCAGCGAGCTCCGACAGTCCAGCTGTCAGTCCGGCCGCGTCCCGGATGATGCCGACCTTGTCCCACATCGTTTCGTAGAGATGCTCGCGCAGCGGCTCGAGCGAGCCGCGCACGCCTCCGCTGCGCGGCTCGCAGCGCTGCAGCGCCGCGTCGAGCGCCGCCGTATCGGGATCGCGCCAGGCGCCCTCGGCCGCGACCCACGCCGCGATCGCATCGCCTGCAACGCCGCCGTACACGGTCGAATTCGCGACGCCGTTGCCGCCGAGGCGGTTGGCGCCGTGCACGCCGCCCGCGTCCTCGCCGGCGACGAACAGGCCCGGCAGCGCGGTGCGGCAATCGGGCGCGAATTCGACTCCGCCCATCATGTAGTGCGCCGTAGGCACCACCTCCACGAGGCCGCCGGCCAGATCGAAACCGCAGTCGGCGCAGCGCTCGACCATGCCCTTGAACTCCCGCGCCACCCGCTCCGGGCCGAGATGAGCCATCGCAATGTACAGGCCGCCATTGGGCGTGAGCCTGCCGCCGCGCATTTCGGCGAACATCGCGCGCGAAACGACGTCGCGCGTGGCGCGCTCGCCCTTCGGATCGTAGCGCTGCATGAACCGTTCTTTCGCGCCGTTCAGGAGATAGCCCCCCGATCCGCGCAAGCCCTCCTCCAGCACCGTGCCGGTCATGCGCGTGTGCGATCCCGCCAGCAGGCCCGTGGGATGGAATTGCACCATCTCCATGTCGCGCAGCGGCAGCCCCGCGCGCAGCGCCATCGCCAGCCCGTCGCAACTCTTGTCGCCGGAGGGCGTGTGGTAGCGGTACATGGTCGGGCCGCCGCCGGTGGCGAGCAGCACCGCCCTGGCGCGCGCGAGCAGGTACTCGCCCGTGCCCATGTCGATCATGAGCACGCCGGCAAGCGCTTCGCCGGCGCGGTCCTTCAGCAGCGCCACGGCGCGGTGCTCTTCCAGCCGCTCGATGCGCCGCGCCCAGACCTGCTCGGCGAGCCGGTTGATGATCTCGATCCCGGTCAGGTCGCCCTTGTGCACCGTGCGGTCGAAGCTCTGGCCGGCAAACGCCTTCTGGTGGATCGTGCCGTCGGGATTGCGATCGAAAAAACAGCCCAGCTCGTTTTCCAGCTCGTGGATGCGCTCGACGGCGAGCGTCACCAGCTTCCAGGCGAGCTCCTGGTCGGGCAGCCACTTGCCGCCCTCGATCGTGTCCATGAAATGGCGCTCGACCGAATCGCCCGGCGCGAGCGCGACGTTGTAGCCGCCCTGCACCATGCGCGTGCAGCCGCACTTGCCGAGCAGGCCCTTCACGGCGACAGTGATCGAGAGCGAAGGATTGGCCTGATGCGCGTGCAGCGCCGCGAAAAGCCCGGCGCCGCCCGAGCCGAGGATCAGGACGTCGGTGTCAAGCGATCGCACGTTCCCTGCGCATCCACTGCGACGCGAGCACCAGCACCACCAGCGCGAGGCCGATCACGTCGAACAGGGTCTTGGGATACACCAGCATCACACCGGCGACCAGCAGCATGATCCGCTCGTAGACGGTGGTCCGCCAGAAGAGCCACCCCTGGAAAGCGCCGGCGAGCGCCATGATGCCCACGGCCGCGGTGAACGTGACCGCGGCGATCGAGCCCCAGTCGGCGCCGGCCAGCGTCTTGAACGAACCCGTCAGCAGCAGACCCTGCCCGCTCGGGTCGAGCACGAACATGAAAGGCACCAGGAAGGCCGGCGTCGTGTACTTCCAGGTCTGCAGCGTGGTCTTGTACGGATCGCCGCCGGTGATCGCCGCGGCCGCGAACGGCGACAGCGCCGTGGGCGGCGAGACTTCCGACAGCACCGCGTAGTAGAAGATGAACATGTGCGCCGCGAACTCCGGCACCTTGAGCGCGATCAGCGCCGGCGCGGCGATCACCGCGCAGATGATGTAGCTCGCCGTCACCGGCACCGCAAGGCCCACGATCCAGACGATGAGCGCGGTGTAGATCGCGGTGAGCAGGAGCGAATTGCCGGCGTAGGCGAGCACGATGGAACTGAACTTCAGCCCCAGGCCGGTGAGCGTCACCACGCCCACGATCAGCCCGGCGCCGGCGCAGGTCGCCGCGACGTTGAGCACCGCGCGCGCGCCGCCGTCCAGCGCCTGGAACACGCCGGAGCCGAAGAACGTGCGCAGGAACGGCTTTCGCCCCGTGAACAGGTCGTAGGAAATGAGCGTGCAGTCGCGGCGCAGGAAGCTGGTGCCGAAAGACACCACCGTCGCCCAGAACACCGACAGCTCGGGCGAGAAGCCCAGCAGCATGAAGCCGACGATCGACACCAGGGAAAAGAAGTGGAACCAGTATTTCCTGGTCAGGCTCCACGCCGACTCGACCTGCTCGAACACCACGTCCTTCATGCCGAACTTGCGCACGTCGATCTCGACCATCAGGAACAGCGTCAGGTAATAGAGGCAGGTCGGGATCACCGCCATCAGCAGCACGTCGAGGTACGAGATCTTGAGGAATTCGGCGATCAGGAACGCCGCCGCGCCCAGCACCGGCGGCGAGATGATGGCGCCCAGGCCGCCCGCTGCGAGCAATCCTCCGGCCTCGTTCTTGCCGTAGCCGACCTTGGCGAGCATCGGTGCCGCCACCGCGCCCAGCGTCACGGTCGTCGCCACGCCCGAGCCCGAAGGGCCGCCCAGCAGGAACGAAGCCAGCGTCACGGTGCGCCCGGCGCCGGTCGGCTTGCCGCCCATGGCCGAAAAGGAAAAATCGATGAAGAACTTGCCCGCGCCCGAGAATTGCAGGAACGCGCCGTAGATGGTGAACAGGATGATGAGCGTGGAGGAGACGTTGATCGCGGTGCCGTAGATGCCCTCCAGCGTCATGTACATGTGGCCGACAAGCCGCGGGATCTCGTAGCCCTTGTGCGTCCACGGCGCGGGCAGGTACTCGCCGAAGAAGGCGTAGAGCAGGAAGCAGACCGTGACGAACGGCATGATCCAGCCGGTGGTACGGCGCATCGCCTCGAGGATCAGCAGCGCGAGGCCGACGCCGAACACGATGTCCCAGGTGTTCGGCACGATCGAGCGGTCGAAGAAGTCGTCGCCCCCTGCGATCAGGTAGACGGCGCTCGCCACGCCACCCGCGGCGAGCAGCCAATCCCACCACAGCACGCGGTTCTTGTAGCGCCGCGCCACCGGGAAGATGACAAAGGTGAGGAACAGCACCAGCGCGACGTGGATCGCGCGCAGGTGCTCCGGCCGCACGATGGCGTAGGCGGTATAGAGGTGGAACAGCGACATCCCCACGGCCACCGCGGTGACGAACGCCGCGAGCCAGCCGGAGAGCTTGTTGTGGACGCCCTCCTCGCGCTCGATCATCTCCTCGGCGCGCGCGAGCGCCTCGGCGCTGACTTCGGCGGCCGGTTGGTGCAGTCGTGTGGCTTCTTCACTCATGCGGGCCCCTCAAATACAAAGCCCCGCCAGCGCGCTGGACGGGGCTTTGGCGTGGTGCGATCTCAGTTGATCTTGACGCCGCGCTCTGCGAAATACTTGATGGCGCCGGGATGCCAGGGGACCGAAGAGGCTTCGCTCTTCTGGTTCTCGAGCTTGATGTTCTCGGCCTCCTTGTGCGCGCGGATCAGCTCATCGCGCTTGTCGAAGAGCGTCTTGACGATGTTGTACGCGGTCCTGTCGTCCATGCTCTGGTGCGTGACCAGCAGGTTCATCACCGTGGCCTGGTGATTGTCGGCCGCCATGCCCTTGTAGATGTCCTTCGAGATGGTGTCCTTGACGTAGAGATTGCCGTACTTCTTGTTCATCGCAGGCACCAGGTCCGCATGATCGATCATCCGGATCGTCTGCCCCGGGGAATTGGCCAGGTCCGTGACCGCCGCGGTGGGCAGGCCGCCCACCCAGAAGAAGGCGTCGATCTTGCGGTCCTTGAGCGCGTTCACCGACTCGGCGACTCCGAGCCGCTCACGCTTCATGTCCTTGTCCTTGTCGAGGCCCGCCGCTTCGATGACGCGGAACGCCATCACCTCGGTGGCGCTGCCGCCCGAGCCCGTGGAGACGCGCTTGCCCTTCAGGTCCGAAATCTTCGTCACCCCGGTGCCCTCGACGGATACGACGTGCATGCGGTTGGGGTAGAGCACCGCCAGCGTGCGCACGGGCACCGGCTTGCCGGTGAACTTGTCCAGGCCCTTGTAGGCGTCGAGCGTGGCGTCCGCCATGGTGAGCGCGATGTACGGCTTGCCCGTGTTGATCAGCTGCAGGTTGGCGACCGAGCCGCCGGTGACCTCCGCGGTCGCCTGCATGCCCGACACATATTTCGAGAGCACCGCGGCCATGCCGCCGCCGAGCGGATAGTAGACGCCCCCGGTGCCGCCGGTGCCGATCGAGATGTTCTGCGCTGCAGCCGGCAGCGCCGCGCCGACCAGCGCCAGCATCGCGAAGCGGGCCAATTTTCGAAGGGTCTGCATGACGGTCTCCTTTTGAAGTCTGCGGAATTCTACCGGACTACGCCTTCACGCCGAGGGACGCAAGCGCCTCGGCGCGCCGCGCCTGCGCGTGGCGCTTCACCTCCGAGTAAAGGCTCGCGCCGTGGCTGTCCATGGCGACCAGCAGCGGCCCGAACCCCCGGACGCGGAATTTCCACAGCGATTCCGGGTTGAGGTCGTCGAGGTCCACGTCCTCGATCGCCTCCACCCACGTGGTTTCGAGCGCCGCGGTGCCGCCGACGATGGCGAGATAGGCGCCGCCCAGTTCGCCAAAGGCCGTGAGCGAAGCTTCGCGCAGGCCGCCCTTGCCGATGATCAGACGCACGCCGCACTGCTGCATCAAGGGGTGCGTAAAACGCTCCATGCGGTCGCTCGTGGTGGTGCCGATGCATAACGGCGCATAGCCGGCGGGGTTCGCCGGCGTCTTCGCAACCGGCTTCACATTGGGCGCGGTGTGGATGACGGCGTGGCCGCGCAGGTCGAAGCGCGTGGTGCGGCCGCGGTCGAAGAGGTGGATCTGGGTGGCGTCGCGGATGCCGTAGAGCGTGCCCTGCAGCGTCACCGTGTCATTCACCTGCAGCGCACGCACCTGGGCCTCGGTCACGGGCGTCGTGAATTCGTGGTGTGCCATGCGGCTATTGCGCCTGTCCCAGCAGCGCGCGCTTGAGGTCGTCCTGCACCGGCTTGTCGCCCAGCCAGATCCGGAGCAGCGCGCGCGCAAAATCGTCACCCGCGATCGGCTTGCCGCGCGGCTTGCCGTCCACAACCACCACGGTGCCGGCGCCCGGCTGCAGGTCGAGCATGATCGCCATGCCCTTCTTCGCTTGCTTCAGTTCTTCCATGATCGCGCCCAACTGCGCGATGCGCGGCTCGAGCGCCTTCATCGTCGCTTCGTCGTGGTTGGCGCGCATGCCGTCAGCCAGCGCCTCGGTGAAGGTCGCCGCATCGACATCGCGCAGCATGTGGATCGCGACGCGCTTCGCGCCCGGCGCCGCGATCGCGTCCGCGGCGGCGGGCTTCTTCTCCGCGAGGTAGAGCCCCATGGCGTAGACCTGGAAAAAGGCGCGCTTGCGCAGCCCCGCGCCGTTCAGCACCAGTTCCGAGTTGCCGACCCGCGTCCGGTCTTCCAGCTTCACGCCCGCGACTTCCGCAGCGCGCAGCGGAAGAGCGCTCAGCAGCAGTGCAAGCGCCAGGATTCTAATAACCATATTCGATGCCCCCGGGACGAAAGGTCGCGCGCGCGCGCCGCGCCGAATGGCATTGCATGTTGACCGCCACGGGATTCATCGTGATATGCGTGGCCGCAGTCTCCACATGCACCGCAAACGCGGTCGCATCGCCGCCCAGGCCCTGCGGCCCGACGCCGAGCAGATTCACCGCGCGCGTCAGCTCCGTTTCGAGTTTGGCGCCTTCCGCATCGTCGCACTGCGAACCGAGCGGCCGGGTCGCCGCGACCTTGGCGAGGTGGACGCAGAGATCCGCGGTGCCGCCGACGCCGACGCCGACGATGGTCGGCGGACAGGTCTTGCCACCGGCTTCGAGCACGCAGTCGATGACGAAGCGCTTGATGGCATCGACGCCCTCGGCCGGAATCGCCATGCGCAGGAAGGAATTGTTCTCCGAGCCCGAGCCCTTCGGGATCATCTCGATCTCGAGCGTTTCCTCGGCGTCCGAGAAATCGAGCGCAATCACGGGAACGCCGCGGCCGCAGCTCGAGTGCTCATTGGCGCGCGTCACCGGGTGCACCACCGAGGAGCGGAACGGATGTTCGCGCGTCGCCCGCTCGCAACCGCTGCGGATCGCCTGCTTGAGCGCGTGGCCGTCGATGTCCACATTGCGGCCGATGGCCACGTTGTAGATCGGGATGCCCGTGTCCTGGCAGAGCAGGTTGTCGGTCTGCTCGGCGACCTGGATGTTCCGGATCATCGTGCCGAGCACGCGCTGCGCGCCGGGGTCGGACTCGCGCCGCGCCAGCGCGTCGAACCCCTGCTTCACGTCAGGCGGCAGGAGTTTGAGCGCCCGGATATAGAGCTCTCGCGCGACCGTCTCGACCTGGGCGGGATCGACTTTCACTTCACCTGGATCTTGCGTTCCCTCACCACGCGCGCCCAGAGC
This sequence comes from Betaproteobacteria bacterium, assembly GCA_004298295.1. Lineage (GTDB taxonomy): Bacteria > Pseudomonadota > Gammaproteobacteria > Burkholderiales > SG8-39 > 2-02-FULL-66-14. Next base: position 8,969 of record SCUH01000111.1, read on the forward strand.
TTCGACTCCTCCTGCATCGCCTTGCCCATCTCGGCGGGGGAATTGCCCACCGGAGCGAGTCCCTGCGCGTAGAAGCGCGCCTTCAACTCGGTCGATGCGAGCGCTGCCTTGGTGTCGTGGTAGACCTTGTCGATGATCGGCTGCGGCGTGCCGGTCGGGGCGACGATCCCGAACCAGCCCGTGTTCTCGAACCCGGGCAGCGTCCTGGCAATCGGCGCCACTCCCGGCAGCTGCGGGAATTCGACCTTGCTCGTGACACCGAGGGCGCGCAGCCGGCCGCCGCTGATATGGCTGATGGTGGCGGCGACGTTGGTCAAGGCAAAGCTCGTTTCGCCGGCGACCAGTGCGACCAGCGCCGGACCCTCACCCTTGTAGGGTATCGCCAGCGCGTCGATCTTTGCCGCATTGACGAAATTCTCCGCGGCGAGGTGGGTCTGCGAGCCGATGCCGGCGTGTCCGAAAGTGAACTTGCCCGGCTGCGCCTTGGCCGCGTCGATCAGGTCCTTGACCGACTTGAACGGGGAATTGGCCGGCACGGCGAGCACCTGCGGGCCCGAAACGACATTGGTCACCGGCACGAAATCCCTTTCCGGGCTGTAGCCGAGCTTGGCATAGACGTGCTGGTTGGCCGTCATGACCGAGCCCGACGGAAAGAACAGCGTGTAGCCGTCGGGCGTTGCCCGCGCGGCTTCCGCCGCGCCCACGCCACCCCCGGCACCGCCGCGGTTCTCGATCACCACGGATTGTCCCCACATCTCCGAGAGCTTCTGCCCGACCATGCGAGCGGAGATGTCGGTCGCGCCGCCCGGCGGAAACGGCACGATGAACTTGACCGGCTTCTGCGGCCACGCTTGCGCCTGTGCCGCCGAAGCGATCGCGAGCCCCGCCACCAGTGCCAGGAATTTGCCGAATTTCATTTCACACCTCCTCTGGCATCGATTCTACCGCGTCAACGCGAGCGCAAACGCGAGGCTGACCGCGAGCGACACCCCCGCGGCGAGCGCTGCCATCGTCTTGTGCCCCTCGCGCCACGGCAGGAATTCCAGCGCCAGGATACGCAGCCCCCCGGCCAGATGCGCCGACAGCAGCAGCACGATGCCCCACTCGCCGAACTTCACCAGCGGCCGATCGGTCCACGCCAGGAACGCGTCCATCGCCGCTTCGCCTTCCAGCGCAGCGCCGAGCGCAACGAAATGTCCCGGCAGGAACAAGGCGAGCAGCACACCCGACACGCGATGCACCAGGAACGCCCAATGTCCGGGATGGCCTCTCATCCGAACACTCCGAGGACGGCGCGCATGCCGAGGACCGCGAGCACGAGCGCAAGCGCGACGAGGAAAACCTCTCGCGATGTCCCCCGCCATTCGAGCCATTCGCCAAGCACCGGACGCAGCCCGATCGGCACGTGGACCACGACGGCGGCGATGAACACGCTGTAGAAGACGAGCCAGCCGAGGTTGCCGCGCGTGCGCCCGAGGATTTCGGCCGCGGTCAATCCGCCCTGGATCGCGTAGATCATGGTCGCGAGATGCACCACCACGCAAAGCGCGAGCAGCGCCGCGCTGGCGCGCTGCGCGACCCAGAGCAGCGTTTCGCCGCGTGTGCTCACAGCTCGCCCGCCAGCAGGGCCCTCATCGCGGCGCGCTTCAGGCCCGCGATCGAGGCCGTCGGCGCAATGCCCTTGGGGCAGCGCTCGGTGCAGCCCATTTGCGAGTGGCAGGCATGGCAGCCGGCGTCGCCGGCCACCGCGCGCAGCCGCTCGGCCTGCGCCACGTCGCGCACATCGTTCAGCAGCGTCCAGGCCCGGTTGAGCGCCGCCGGCCCGAGGTATTCCGGGTTCTGCGCCACGACGTCGCACGAGGCGTAGCACACCGCGCAGCCGATGCATTCGATGCCTGCCTCGACGTTCAGGCGCTGCGCGGAGCGCGGCGCCACGCGCTCAAAGGCGTCGCGCCGCGACCGCGCGCCGCGGAAAACCCCTTCGGCGCGCGACCACTTGTCGAAGAACCCGCGCATCTCGGTCACCAGATCGCGCACCACCGGGAGGCTGCGCAACGGCGCGATTTCGAGACGCCCGTCGCGCGCCACCTTGTCGACGTGCGTGCGGCAGGTCCAGCGCGCGACACCGTTCACCGTCATGGCGCAGGAGCCGCACATGCCGACGCGGCAGGCGAAGCGGTAGGCGAGCGTCGGATCGAGCACGCGCTGGATATAGGTCACCGCGTCGAGCACGGTCTGGCTCGCCTGGCGCGGCACCGCGAACGGCTGGAAGCCGCCGTCCGCGCCCCCGCGCCAGACCCGGACCCGGAGTTGCGTCATCGCCGCGCCCTCAGTGCGCTGCGCCCGGCGGGACGCTGTTGCGCGACAGCACCGGCGCCGCGAGCGGCGCGATCGCGACGTTGACGCAGGCCGGCTTGCCGGAAGCGATCGCGCGCTCGATGGCACCGTCCAGTTCTTCGGCCTGCGTCACGTGCTCGCCGTGCCCGCCGAGCGCCGCAACCGCGAGGTCGTAGCGCGCCGGCAGGAGATCGCAGCCGTGCGCGCGCGCTTCGCCGTAGAGGCGCAGCTGGATCTGGTGTTCGGCGTTCCAGCGCGCGTCGTTGCCGAGCACCGCCACGAACGGCGCCCGGTGGCGCACGGCGGTTTCGTACTCGGCGAGGTGAAACCCGAATGAACCGTCGCCCAGCGTTGCGATCACGGTGGCGTCGGGACGCGCAAGGCGCGCCGCGATCGCGCTGGGAATCGAGCCGCCGATGCCCCCGCCGGGGCCGTTGCTGATGCGCGTCGCGGCCTTCGCGCAAGCCATGGCCCATTGCCCGAACTCGCCTCCATCGCCGATGTAGATCGCGTCCGGCCGCGCGGCCAGCGCCCGACCGACGGCGAGCGCGACTTGCACCGGGTGCACCGCGTTCGGGCGCCATCCGGCCTGCGCCCAATCGGCGGGCCGCTGCTCGAGCGCGCGCTGCACCGCCTGCGCCCAGGCTGCAAGCGACGGTGCGCCGGAAAAACCGCGGCGCGCCTGCGCGATCAAACCGTGCGCGGCCGGCAGCGCATCGGCCAGCGTGCCGAGCACCATGCGCCCGGCATCGCCGATCGCGGCGGCGCTGCGGCGCAGCGCCTCCGCGTCGGGGTCGATATGGATGAAACGGCATTGCGAGCCGAACGCCGGCGGCCGGCCGAAGCGCAGCGCGAAATCGAGTTTGCGGCCCAGCAGGACGACGAGGTCCGCCTGCGGCAGCAGGTCCGGCAGCGCGCCGAGCGCAGGATCGGCCGTGCCGCGGGGGCTCTCGGTGAACACCACCGGTACGCCCGTGGCCGCACCGAGCGCTTCGCGCAGTTCGCGGCCGCGGCCCGCCGCCATGGAAGGTCCGGCAAAGATCACCGGCCGCTGCGCGCGCTCGAGCTCGGCGACGATGGCGCCCGCCGCGCGCGAGTCGAGCGCATTCGCCGGCGCGGCAAACGCCGGCGCGCCGGGGATCCTGCCTGCGACGTCGCTGACGCGCGCTTCGATGACATCGACCGGAAGGCTCACGTGCACCGGCCCGGGGCGGCCCGATTTCGCGATGCGCATCGCTCGCGCGATGTCCTCACCGAGCGTCGCCGCGCTTTGCGCGGTCCACGAGGCCTTGCACAAGGGCGCGGCCACCTCGGCCTGCCGCAGTTCCTGGAACGCGTCCGTTCCCAGTTCCGCGAGCGGCGCATGGCCGGAGAGCATGACGAGCGGCGATTCCGCGGCCAGCGCGTTGAACAGCGCGCCGATCCCGTTCGCGTGTCCCGGGCCGCCGGTGAGCAGCGCGACCCCGGGCTCGCCGGTCAACCGGCCCCAGGCGTCTGCCATGTGGACCGCGGCGCCCTCATGGCGCACGTGCACGATGCCGAGTCCGGCATCCAGCGCGGCGTCAAAAAGCACCATGATCTGGTTGCCGGAAAGCGAGAACAGCCGCTGCACCCCGGCGCGTACCAGGGTGCGGGCGACGATATCGGCGCCCCGCAAGGCGCGGTTCATGCGCCGCGCGCGTGCCCTAGAGCGCGGGCGTCACGCGCTCTCATACAGGCGCGTCAGCACGAACTCCCGGTGCCCGAGCGCCTCGGCCGCGGTGAGCCGGCCGTTGGCGGTGCGGAACATGCACTCGAGCAGCTTGTCGCCCGCCTGGTCCGGGGTGAGTTCCTTGCGCAGCAGTCCGGAGACGTCGACGTCCATATGCTCCGCCATCGTGCGCACGGTGCGCGGATTGGCGCTCAGCTTGATCACCGGCAGGATCGGATTGCCGATGATGTTGCCCTGGCCGGTGGGGAAGAAATGCACCGCGAATCCGGCGGCCGCGCACAGCGTCAGCATTTCAGCGGCGGCCGAGGACGAGTCCATGAACCACAGGCCCGGCCCGCCCGGTGCCTCGGCTTTGTCGAGCACGCCGTCGACCATGCACTTGCGGCCGATCTTCTGGATGTTGCCGAGCGCCTTTTCCTCGATCGTGGTGAGTCCGCCCTCGATGTTGCCCTTGGTCGGC
>SCUH01000112.1 GCA_004298295.1 Betaproteobacteria bacterium
GCCGTCCGCTTCCAGCGGCTCGATCAGCGCGAGCATCCCGCCCACGTCCTCGATGCGCGCCGGGCGCAGCTGTTCCAGCGGGTCGGCGGTGATCATGGTGCCGACGCCCGAGTGGGTGAACAGTTCCAGCAGCGTGCCGCCGTCGGCGCGCCGCTGCACGAGGTGTACGCGCCCGATGCCGCCGCCGAGCGCGCGCAGCGCGCTCGCGAGCACCCGCCGCGCGTGCGGCGGCTGCCCGGGCTTCTTCAGCAGCGCCTCGGCGCTGCGAGCGGTCAGCTCGTGCAGCGGGCCGCCCTTGCGATCGGTGGGCAGCTTGTCGGTGAGCAGCAGCAGCTTGTCCGCCTTCAGCGCCAGCGCCACGCCTTCGGCAACGTCTTCCCAGGAGAGGTTGAAGACCTCGCCGGTGGGCGAATAGCCGATGTGCGGCACGAGCACGACTTCGCCCGCCTCGAGATGCCGTGCGATGGCGGCGCCGTCGACCTTGCGGACTTCGCCGGTGAACTGGTAATCGACGCCCTGCAGCACGCCGATGGGGCGCGCGGTAATGTAGTTGCCGGAGGCGACGCGGATGCGCGCACCGGCCATCGGCGAATTGGGCAGGCCCTGCGAAAGCAGCGCCTCGATCTCGACGCGCACCGCGCCTGCGGCGTGCTTGACGGCGGTGAGCGAAGCGGCGTCCGTGATGCGCAGCCCGCGGGCGTAGCGCGAGCGCTGGCCCTTGGCGCGCAGCTCCGCCTCGATCTGCGGCCGCGCGCCATGCACCAGCACGAGGCGGATGCCGAGCGCGGCGAGCAGGTTGAGGTCGTGCACGAACGAGGTCAGGCGCGAGCGCTCCGCGATCAGTTCGCCGCCGAAGCCGATGACGAAGGTGCGGCCGCGAAAGGCGTGCACGTACGGTGCGGCCTGGCGGAACCAGCGCACGAAGGCTTCCGGATGCGACAGCGTGGCCATTTTGCGTCCTGTTGTTGGCGGCGATTCTAAGGCAGCATCGCAGTGCGTCAATTCGGGCGCGCCGGGCGCATTCAGAAATCGCCCCGCAACGCGTTGAGCGCGGCGAGCGCCGCCGGTGCCGCCGTTTCGGTGCGCAGGATCCTCGGTCCGAGGCTCACGGGTTTGAACCCGGCAGCCACGAGTGAGCGTTCCTCGGCTTCGCTGAAACCCGCTTCCGGGCCCACCGCCAGCACGATCGCCGCCGCGCCTTCGCCGAGCACCTGTTTCAGGCCCATGCCGGCGTCTGGCGCGAGCACCAGTTTCAGCGCTTCGGCGGGAGCGACGTAGCGCGCGAGCGGCAGCAGCGGCAGAATCTCCGGCACGCGGTTGCGGCCGCACTGCTCGCAGGCGGCGATCGCCACGCGCCGCCAGTGCTCGCAGCGCGCGGCGGCCCGCTCGCCGGCGAGTCGCACCACGGATTTCTCGGCCACCAGGGGCTGGATCGCGTGCACGCCGAGTTCCACCGATTTCTGCACCGTCAGGTCCATGCGCTCGCCGGACGAAAGCCCCTGCACCAGTGTCACGGCGAGCGGCGACTCGCGCTCGGCCAGGGAAAACGCCTCGATCCGGACCACCACCCCAGTCTTGCCGGTGCTTTCGATCTGCGCCGTGTATTCGCCGCCGCGGCCGTTGAACAGGACGAGCGTCTCTCCCGCCTCGAGACGCAGTACGCGCACGGCGTGGTGCGCGGCCGCCTCCGGCAAGGCCAGATGCGAGCCGGCGGCGAGGGCCGCATCGACGTGGAGCCGCGGCATGAGATAGCGGTGGCGCTGCATGCTAGGATTCACGCATGGTATCGACCGCAACTGCGGCGTGCAATTTCGGCTGGCG
>SCUH01000113.1 GCA_004298295.1 Betaproteobacteria bacterium
GCGATCAGACCGAGCAGCGGCACCACCCCGAACACGACTTCCTTGAGAATCGTGCCGACGCCGTGCACCCGTTCTTCTTTCGGCACGGGGGGGCCCAGCTTCGGATTGAAGAATGCGCGGGCAAGCAGGTAGACGAGGTACATGCCCGCGAGCAGGAATCCGGGCCCGAACGCCGACGCGTAAAGGTCGGCCACCGAGACGCCGAGCACCGGGCCCATGACGATCAGCATCACCGAAGGCGGGATCAGGATGCCGAGGGTGCCGCCCGCCGTGATCGCGCCGGCCGCCAGACGGCCGTCGTAGCCCGTCTTGACCATGATCGGGCTCGCCATGATGCCCAGCACGGTCACCGCTGCGCCGACGATGCCGGTGGCCATCGCGAACACCGCGGCCGTCAGGATCACGACCGCGAACAGGGACCCCCGGATCGGCGCGAGCAGGTCGCGGAAGGCGCGGAACAGCCGCTCCATCAACCCCGCCTGCTCGGTGAGGAAGCCCATGAAGATGAACAGCGGCACGGCGGCGAGCAGTTCCTCCTTCATCATGCCGATGGTCTGGAAGTACGCCAGGCTGAAGACCAATTCGCCGAGGCCGAAATAGCCGAACGTCAGGGCGAGAAAGAGCAGCGTGAAGGAGATCGGAAAGCCGATGAAGATGGCGCCGATCATCACCACCAGCATGACCAGCCCGAGCAGCGCGAGACCGGTCATCGGTTAGATCTCCACCTTCTCTTTGTGCTCCAGCTCGATGCCGGTGCGCGCCGCGAAGACGCACTTGATCGTCTCGGACACGCCCTGGATCAGCAGCAGCAGGCAGGTGAGCGGCACCACCATCTTGAACGGCCACAGCACCGGCCGCCACGGCGTCTGCTCGGAGGTTTCGTTGATCTCGAACGCGTACCAACCCTCCGCGCCGCTCACCAGCAGGAAGACGAAGATCGACGGAAAGAAGAACACGATGTAGGCGACCGAGTCGATCACGCCTCTGGTGCGGATCGACCAGCGCTCGAAGAAGAAATCGGTACGGATGTGCGCGCCCTTGTGCAGCGCGTAGGCCGAGCCGAGCATGAAGATCGTGCCGTAGAGCATGTACGTGAGGTCGAACGACCAGGTGGTCGGCGTATTGAACAGATAGCGCGCGAACACCTCGTAGCTGACGATCGCCATCAGCGGCACGTTGAGCCATGCGACCCAGGTGCCGGTCAGGTCGGTGAACCAGTCGATCTTCTTGGTAATGAAGACGAGCTGCGGGGAAAACTGCTGCATCCCGATTGTCTCCCTGCAAACGCAAAAACGGGGGCGGTGGTCCGCCCCCGTGATGTTACTACGCAGTTACTTCTTGGTCTTCGCGGCGGCCGGTTTGGCGCCGGCCTCAGGGAAGTAGTGGTTGGCCGCGAACGAATACGGCGGGAACATGAAGCGTTTCGCCGGCACCACCATCGAGGCGTAGGCGCGCTGCGAATCGTGCACTTTCTTGAAGAAGGGGTTCTTCGCCGACTCCTCGGCCGCGATCTTGTCCCAGGTCTTGAGGAACTCGGTCAGGATCTCGGGCGGCGTGCGCAGGATGCGCACCCCGTGTTTTTGCTGCAGTTCGGCAATCGCGTCGGCGTTCTGCCGCTGCCATTTCGCCCACCAGACGAGGAAGGTCTCGTTGGCCGCCGACTTGATGATTTCCTGGTGCGTCGGCGAGAGCGACTTCCAGACATCGCCGTTGATCAGGATTTCGCCGATGGTGACGTTCTCGTGCATGCCGGGGGTGTAGTGGTACTTCCAGACGTTCTGGAAGCCGAGCCGCCGGTCCTCCTCGCCGCCGATCCATTCGGCGCAGTCGATCACGCCGCGCTGCGCCGACGGGATGATCTCGCCACCCGGCATGTTCACGGTCTGCATGCCCATGCGCTGAAACACTTCCGCCGCCATGCCGGTCTGGCGGCACTTCATGCCCTTGAAGTCGGCCAGGTTCTTGATCGGTCGCTTGAACCAGCCGAAGGCCTGCGGCCCCGACGGCAGGATCGGATACCAGAACACGTTGAGCTTGAGCTGGTCGCGGAAAAATTCCTGCGCCAGGTCGATGCCCCCGCCATGGTGCATCCAGCCAATGGCATCGATCATGTCCATGCCGAAGGTCCCGCCAGGGCCGCCGGTAAACAGGATCGCGGTCTTGTTCTTGCCGACCCAGTAGCCGGACCAGGCATGCGCGCCGTCGAGCACCTTCTTGTGCGTGGCATCGAGCACTTCGAACGCGGGTACGACTTGCCCCGCCGGCATGGCATCGATCTTGAGCGTTCCCCCGGAGATCTTGCCGACGCGCTCGGCGAAATACGTGAAGTTCTCGTACAAAGTCAGGCTTGCCGGCCAGGTCGCCTGCATCTTGAGATTGACGGCCTGCGCGTGCGCGCCGGCTGCGAACAACGCGGACGCGGCCACTGCGCCGATGGACCCTATGAAGCGCTTCATGTCTCCCCCCTCCATTTGGTGGTTTCGCAAAGCGAAACGCAGCGTACACGCTTGGTTATTCAGGGTCAACAAAAGCAAAGGGCGGCCATGGCCGCCCTTCCCGCAAGCAACAATCCGGAAACTATTTCTTCTTCGTTTCGCCCTTGGCCGCGGCCTTCGCCGGCCCTTTGCGCACGTCCTCGGGCCAGTAGTAGTTCGCCGCGAACGAGTACGGGGGGTTCATGAAGCGCTTGGCCGGCACCACCTTGGCGGCGTAGTCGCGCTGCGAGTCGAGCACTTTCTTGAAGAACGGGTTCTTCGCCGACTCCTCCTTCGCAATTTCGTCCCAGGCCTTGAGGAAGGCGATCAGGATGTCGGGCGGCGTGCGCAGGATTTGCGTGCCGTGCTTGGTGCGCATTTCCTCGATCGCATCGGCATTCTGTTTCTGCCACTTCACCCACCAGCGCACCAGCGTCTCGGTCGTGGCGGAGCGGATCGCTTCCTGCTGCTGCGCCGGCAGCGCTTTCCACACGTCGGCGTTGATGAGCAGTTCGCCGATCACGCTGGGCTCGTGCATCCCCGGCACGTAGTGGTACTTGAACACCTGCGGCAGGCCGAGCCTCAGGTCCTCCACGCCACCCACCCACTCGGCGCAATCGATGACGCCGCGCTGCGCCGAGGGCACGATTTCGCCGCCCGGCATGTTGACCGTGGCCATGCCCATCTTGGTGAAGATCTCCGCCACGATGCCGGTCTGCCGGCACTTCATGCCCTTGAAGTCAGCCAGGTTCTTGATCGGCCGCTTGAACCAGCCGAACGCCTGCGGGCTCGAGGGCAGGATCGGGAACGCGATGACGTTGAGCTTCATCTCCTTCTGATACAGGTCCCAGTACATGTCCAGGCCGCCGGCCTCGTACATCCAGCCCAGGAAATCCATGTGGTCCATGCCAAACGGACCTGCCGGGGTCGAGGAAAACAGGGTTGCCGCCTTTTGCTTACCGACCCAGTAATATGAAACCGCGTGCGCGCCGTCGAGCACTTTCTTGTGGGTGGCGTCCAGCACTTCGAACGCCGGTACCACCTGCCCCGCTGCCATGGTCTCGATCTTGAGCTGGCCACCGGTCAGCTTGTCCACCCGCTCGCCGAACATCTTGAAGTTTTCCTGCAGCGTCAGGCTCGCCGGCCAGGTGGACTGCATCTTGAGCGTCTTGGGCCCGCTGGCGGCGGGCGCTTGCGCGCCGGCCTGGGCGGCGAAGCCCAGCGCGGCCGCGACGGCGGTCAGCGCAAAGGTTTTTCTGAATGCGGTTCGCATCATGGCTCTCCTCGGTTTGGTTCTTCAGGACGTGGTGAAAAAATCATGTTAGGAGCCCTGTCTGACCCTGTCAACGCAGCGGCCTAATCAAGCCGCGCCACGATGCCGCGCAAGGATTCCGAGGGCGCCGGGTAACGCTCCAGCACCTCGGGATCGTGTCCCGGGATGATGTGCTCCGGCGATTCCGCAAGCGCGCGGAGCCTGCCCCAGCCCTCGATCATGTCGCCGACGTTGTAGACGATGGGGAACGGCCGGTTCTCGCCCATGTTGGCGTAGTAGTGGCTCGCGTCGGACGCCAGCACGACCCCGCCGCGCCGAGTCGCGACGCGCACCACCTGCAGACCCAGCGTATGCCCGCCGATAAGGTGCAGCGAAATGCCCGGGACCAGCTCGGCGTCGCCGGCGTGGAAGCGCACCCCTCCCGCGTACACGCGACGCACCATGCCGACCACGTCCTCGACCTCGAAGGCGTGGCGCAGCGCGTCGTGGCACATGCTGCGACCGGTGGCGTATTGCATCTCGAGGTCCTGCAGGTGAAAGGTCGCCTGCGGAAACGCATCGAAACTGCCGACGTGGTCGTAATGCAGATGCGTGATGACGACATCGCGCACCTTCGCCGCATCGACGTCGAGGAGCGCGAGTGCCCGGTCCACCGGGCGCAGCAGTTGCCGCTGCCTGCGCGCCGCGGTCGCGGCGTTGAAACCCGTATCGACGACCAGTTCAACGCCGCCGCCGCGCACCAGCCAGATGAAGTAGTCCATCGGCATCGGCCCGTCGTGCGGATCGCCGCCGAGGAAGTTCTGGCTCGCGCGGCGTTCGTGATGCGCGTACTTGGCGGCGTACACCTCGTACGCCGGCGTCATTGCACCCGCACCCGCGCGAACTTGCGCTTGCCGACCTGCACCATCACGCTTGCGCCCGGCGCGAGCCGCAGCGCCTTGTCGGCGAGACGCTCGCCGTTCAGGCGCACGCCGCCTTGTTCGATCAGCCGGGTTGCCTCGGTGACGCTCGGCACGAGCCCCGCCTGCTTCAGCAGCTGCGCCACCGCCAGTCCGCCGGGCGGCGCGTGCAGGCTGAATTCGGGCATGTCCTCGGGCAGCGCGCCGTGCCGGAAGCGCCGCTCGAAGTCGGCGTGCGCGCGCTCGGCGGCTGCCTGGCCGTGGAAGCGCGCCGCGATTTCCGTCGCAAACAGCACCTTGATCTCGCGCGGGTTGCGTCCTTCGGCCACCTCCTTGCGCCACCGGCGCACGGCGGCCATCGGCTCGAATGACAGCAGCTCGATGTAGCGCCACATCCGCTCGTCCGAGATCGACATCAGCTTGCCGAAAATCTCCTGCGGCGGCTCGGCGATGCCGACGTAATTGCCGAGCGACTTCGACATCTTCTCGCGGCCGTCGAGCCCTTCCAGCAGCGGCATCGTCATGATGCACTGCGGCTCCTGGCCGAAGTCGCGCTGCAGCTCGCGTCCGACCAGCAGGTTGAACTTCTGGTCGGTGCCGCCCAGCTCGACGTCCGCCTTCATCGCCACCGAGTCGTAGCCCTGCATCAGCGGGTAGAGCAGCTCGTGCACGGCGATCGGCTGGCCGCCCCGGAAGCGCTTCGAGAAATCGTCGCGCTCGAGCAGGCGCGCCACGGTGTAGCGCGAAGCCAGGCGGATCATGCCTTCCGCACCCAGCTTGTCGGACCACTCCGAGTTGAACAGCACCTGGGTCTTGTCGGGATCGAGGATCTTCGACATCTGCGCGCGGTAGGTCTGGGCATTGGCCAGGATCTCCTCGCGCGACAGCGGCGGCCGCGTCTGGTTCTTGCCGGTGGGATCGCCGATCATGCCGGTGAAATCGCCGATCAGGAACTGGATCGTGTGGCCCAGTTCCTGGAAATGGCGCAGCTTGTTGATCACCACCGTGTGGCCCAGATGCAGGTCCGGCGCAGTGGGGTCAAGGCCGAGCTTGACGCGCAGCGACCGGCCCGCCTTGAGCTTGCGAACCAGGTCTTCCTCGACGATCAACTCGTCGCAGCCGCGCTTGATGCGCTCCAAGGCTTCGGCGATCGGCACCATGTCGTTTGCAGGGTGGGGAATCTTTGCTACACTCCGCGGCAGCCGCGGGGGGAGGACGATCCGCAGGCACCTGAATAAGAAAGCATTTTAGCCGAATAGTGGATCGCGCAGGACACACTGTCAGAGTGCGCATCGCACGCGCCGGAGCGCTGGCCGCGCTGGTGCTGTCGGGCGTGCTCGCCGCTTTTGCCACGATTGCGCCCGTGAGTGACGCTGAAATTGCGCGTCCCGTTCGGGCCGAACCGATGGTGCTCCAGCCGCTTGACGGCGTCATGCCGGACCCGGCGAGTTATATCCGCGAGGAACGTTTCCAGCGCGGCGATACGCTGGCAGGCCTGCTCGCCCGGCTGGGACTGAGCGAAAGCGAAGCGCAGTCGCTGCAGCGGCTTGCCCAACTGCGCCAGTTGCGCACCGGAAGCGCGATCACGGCGACCATTGGCGCGGACGGCGGGCTGCAGAGCATCGACTTTCTCGGCCCGCGCGACACGCTGGTGCTGATCGTGCGCAGCGGTTCCGGATTCTCGGTGAGCGAACAGCGCGCCGAGTTCGAGACGCGGGTCGCCATGAGTTCGGGCATCATCCGATCGTCATTGTTCGCGGCCGCCGACGCAGCCGGTATCCCCGACGCGATCGCCGTCCAGGTCGCCGAGATCTTCGGCGGCGACATCGACTTCCATCGCGACCTGCGGCGCAATGATCGCTTCGCCGTGGTCTACGAGATGCACGCGCACAACGGCCTGTCGGTGCGCTCCGGGCGCGTCCTGGCGGCCGAATTCGTCAATCAGGGCCGCGCCTATCGCGCGGTCTGGTATGGCGGCGTCGACGGCAGGAGCGGCGGCTATTACGCGCCGGACGGCAAGAACCTGAGAAAGGCGTTTCTGCGCTCGCCGCTCGAATTCTCGCGTGTCAGCTCCGCGTTTGGCATGCGCCGCCATCCCATCATGCAGAACTGGCGCGCGCATCGCGGCGTCGATTACGCGGCCCCGTCGGGCACGCGGGTGCGCGCGGTCGGCGACGCGACGATCGAATTCGCGGGGCGCCAGGGGGGCTACGGCAACGTCGTCGTGCTGCGCCATCAGGGACAATACACGACGGTATATGCGCATCTCAGCGGTTTCGGCCGCGGCGTGCGCAAAGGCGCGCGCGTTGCGCAGGGCGACATCATCGGATTCGTCGGTCAGACGGGCTGGGCCACGGGCCCGCATCTGCACTATGAGTTCAAAGTCGCGGGTGAAGCGCGCAACCCGCTCGCCATTGCGCTGCCCGCCGCACTACCCGTGCCGGCAGGCGAAATGGCCCGGTTCGCGGGTCAGGCGCAGCCGCTCGCGGCCCGCCTCAATCTTCTCGCCAGCGGTCAGGTCGCCCTGCTCGAGTGACCTCGGGGCTTTACGTCGGCCTGATGTCGGGGACCAGCCTCGACGGGGTCGACGCGGCGCTGGTCGATTTTTCCGAGCGCATGCCGCGCGTCGTCGGGCACGCGCACCTTCCCTTCGACGATCGTTTGCGCGCGGAATTGCTCGCGCTGGCGGCACCCGGACCGGACGATCTCGGTCGTGCCGCCAACTTGGCCAATGAACTGGCGCGCCGCTACGCGGTCGCGGTCGCCGCGGCGCTGGAGGGCACCGGCGTCGCACAGCGGGACATCGTCGCCATCGGCTGCCACGGCCAGACCGTGCGCCACCGCCCAGACCTGGGCTACACGGTGCAGATCGGGAACGCGGCGCTGCTCGCCGAGCTCACCGCGCTGCGCGTCGTCGCCGACTTTCGCAGCCGCGATGTCGCTGCAGGCGGCCAGGGTGCGCCGCTCGTGCCGGCGTTCCATGCGGCGGTCTTTGCACTGCGCGGCGAGGACCGCGCAGTGCTCAATCTGGGGGGCATCGCCAACCTGACCCTGCTGTCGCGCGAAGGCCGCGTGACAGGCTTTGACAGCGGTCCCGGCAACTGCCTGATGGACTTGTGGGCGGCGCGGCATCTGGGCATGCCTTGCGACCGCGACGGCGCCTGGGCGAGCGGCGGCTCCGTGATGGAGAAACTGCTCGCTGAATGGCTGGGGGCTCCCTATTTCAGCGCGCCGCCGCCCAAAAGCACCGGGCGCGAAATGTTCGGCGAGGCCTGGTTACGCAGCGCGCTCCCGCTGGGCGCCGCGCCGCAGGATGTGCAGGCGACGCTCCTGGAATTCACAGTGCGCAGCATCGCCGCGGCCTTGCAGCTCGCGGGCTTCAGCGCGCAACGCGTGATCGTCTGTGGCGGCGGGACGCGAAATCGGGCGCTGATGCGCCGGATACGGATGCAGCTTCGGCCCGCGCACGTGGAATCGAGCAGTCAGTACGGCCTCGATCCGCAGCTGGTGGAAGCGGTGGCCTTTGCCTGGCTGGCGATGCAGGCGATGAACCACAAGCCCGCCAGCATTCCTGCGGTCACCGGGGCGCGCGGCCCCCGCGTGCTCGGCGCAATCTATCCCGCCTGAGGCGGGGCTGGATCAGGCGGAGAAGGACGAACCGCAGCCGCAGGTGGTGGTCGCGTTCGGATTCTTGATGACGAACTGCGCCCCTTCGAGGCCTTCCTGATAGTCGATCTCGGCGCCAACCAGGTACTGGTAGCTCATTGGATCGATCAGCAGCGTAACGCCGTTCTTTTGCATCACGGTGTCGTCGTCGTTCTGCATCTCGTCGAAGGTGAAGCCATACTGGAAGCCCGAGCAGCCGCCGCCATTGACGAACACGCGGAGCTTGAGGTCCGGGTTGCCTTCCTCCTCGATCAGCTGTCTGACCTTTCCCGCGGCGTTATCGGTGAAGATCAGCGGTGCGGGCATCTCTACTGCGGCATTCATGTGCGGCTCCTGATTGGCAATGTGAAATTCTGCTACGAGCTTTCCCGTGGGGTCAAAGGGGGCATTCCGGCCGCGAGGCGCGGTTCAGGATGCGAGCTTGAGTCCGGCCGACTTCGCCTCTACGGCATGATGGACCAGCCGCCCCTCGACCACCGCGCCCCTGACGATTTCGATGCTTTTATAGTGCACGTCGCCTTTGACCCGGCATCCCGCCTGAAGTTCGAGCGATTCCGAGGCGTGCACCGGCCCGTTGATCGTGCCGTTGATGACCACGTGCGCGGCCTGCACCTCGCCGTCGATGCGCCCCTGCTCCGAGAGCACCAGCGTTCCGGGCTGATCGGGCAAGGCGGCGACATTGCCGCGCACCGTGCCATCGACGCGCAAGCCGCCGCTGAAGAAGAGATTGCCTTCGATCCGCGTCGTGGCGCCGATCAGGCTGTCAATCCGGTTCTGCGGCTTGCTTTCCCTGCGGAACATGCGTCCTCCCTAGCCCAGCTTGGCGGTCTGCGTCGCTCGCGACTGCCCCGAGCCGCTCTCATAAATGCGCACCTGCACGGATTCGACGCGCGCAGCCGGGTTCACCCGGAACGTCCCTTCGATGCGCTGGAAGCGCTTGAACGCCAGCCTGAATTCCTGCTGCGTTGCTGCGCTGCCGGCCTCTGGCAAAGCCATCATAACATTGCGGCCGTCCTGGGCCACGCTGACGAGCAGCTCGTAGCGCCCCTGGAAATCGCCTGCGCGCCCCCCGGGGGCAAGCACCAGAAGGTGATAGCGGTACTCCCCCGGCAGCAGCTCCGGCTGGACCTTGAAGCGCTGGATGGCTAGCGGGGGGGACGTTTTCGGGTCGGCCGAAAGCGTGCGCTCGAACACCGCCAGTTCCTCGCGCAGGCGCGCATTCTCGCCCTCGAGGGCGCGCACCTGCCGGGCGAGGTTCTGCTGCGCCGTGCGCTCGATCGAGATCTTGCTTTCCGCGGCATTGGCCAGCTTCCCGAGGCGCTCAAGCTCTTCGCGGCTGGCCGCCAGATCGCGCTTCAGGGCAGCAATCTCCCGATCGACCTCGCTGCGATCGAAGCCGGCGTAGCGCCGCCCGGCGTCGTACATCCACGCTGCGAGCGCTGCCGAGCACGCCAGCAGCAGGACCAGCGCCAGCCAGCGCAGGTACCACGGCACATGCGTGCGCACCGCGACCCTGGGCGCCGCGATGCCGAATCGCTGGCGCAGCTTCCATAGCCGGACCGCATTCACGGCACCACCGGGACCTGCTCCAGGCCGCTCGCCTCCGCAAGACCGAACATGATATTCATGTTCTGCACCGCCTGGCCGGAGGCGCCCTTGACGAGATTGTCGATGACGGCGAGCACCACCAGCGTGTCGGCACGGCGCGCGCTTTCACTGGGCCGATGCACCGCGATGCGGCAGAGATTCGCGGCGCGCACCGAGCGCGTATCCGGGTAGCTGCCTGCGGGCATCACGTCAATGAACGGCTCCGCCGCGTAACGCCGCTCGAACAGTGCCTGGAAATTCGTCTCCCGCGTCACCCGCGCGTACAGCGTGGCATGGATGCCGCGAATCATGGGCGCGAGGTGCGGCGTGAAGATCAATCCGATGTCGCGCCCGGCGACCTGCGCCAGTCCCTGTCGAATTTCCGGCCAATGCCGGTGACCCATGACGCCATAGGCCGCGAAATTGTCCGAGGCTTCGGCGTACAGCAGATGCTGCTCCGACTTGCGGCCGGCCCCGGATACACCGGACTTGGCATCCGCGATCAGATGATCCAGATCGACTGCGCCAGCTTCCACCAGCGGCAGGAAACCGAGCTGCACCGACGTCGGGTAGCAGCCTGGGTTTGCCACCAGCCGCGCCGCGCGGATGGTCGTGCGGTTCACCTCGCACAGGCCGTACACGGCCTCGGCCACGAGCTCGGGGGCGGCGTGCTTCATGCGGTACCAGCGCTCCCACTCGAGGACATCCTTGATGCGGAAGTCCGCCGACAGGTCGATGACCCGGACGCCGGCGTCGACCAAGGCGCGCGCCTCCCCCATCGCGACGCCGTTGGGCGTGGCGAAGAACACCACGTCGCACTGCCTCAGCGGTGCCTTGTCCGGTTCACTGAACGCCAGCGACACGCGCCCGCGCAGGCTGGAAAACAGCGCGCTGACCGGCGTGCCCGCCTCCTTGCGCGAAGTAATCGCCGCGAGTTCGACCTGCGGATGCTGCGCGAGCAGGCGCAGCAGTTCCACGCCCGTGTACCCGGTGCCGCCGACTATGCCTGCCTTGATCATGAAGGTCACCCGTCCGACGTCGAAAGCGGCACCGCCCGCCATTGAGCCGGCGCCACTGCCAAGAGCCCAAAACAAAAAAAGCCGCCCGCAGGCGGCTTTGCATTGCTCGATTACCGATCAGCGTTTCGAGAACTGCTTGCGCCGCCGCGCCTTGTGAAAGCCGACCTTCTTTCGCTCCACCTCGCGCGCATCGCGCGTCACCAGGCCGGCGCCCTTGAGCGCCGGCTTGAGCGCCGCATCATACTCGATCAACGCGCGCGCAATTCCATGCCGTACCGCGCCGGCCTGGCCGTTCTCGCCGCCGCCGAAAACGTTCACCGAGATGTCGAAGCTGGCCAGGTTCTTGGTCGTATCGAGCGGCTGGCGCACGATCATGCGGCCGGTTTCGCGGGTGAAGAACTCGTCCACCGGCTTGCCGTTGACCATGATCTGGCCCTTGCCCGGCTTGAGGAAGACGCGCGCCACAGCGCTCTTGCGCCGTCCGGTGCCGTAGTAGTAGTCACCCACCATGTCAGATCTCCAGTGCGGTCGGTTGCTGCGCCGAGTGCGGATGGCTTTCGCCGGCGTACACCTTGAGCTTGCGCAGCATGGCGTAGCCGAGAGGCCCTTTGGGCAGCATCCCCTTCACCGCTTTTTCGAGCGCGCGCGTCGGATGGCTGACCTGCAGCTTGGCGAACGATGTTTCGCGGATGCCGCCCGGGTAATTCGTGTGACGGATATAGGTCTTGTCGAGCGCCTTGCGCCCGGTCACCCGGACCTTCGCGGCGTTGACCACGACGATGAAGTCGCCGGTATCCACGTGGGGGGTGTATTCGGGCTTGTGCTTGCCCCGCAAGCGCGTGGCGATCTGCGACGCGAGCCGCCCGAGCACCTTGCCTTGAGCGTTGACAAGGTACCAGTGCTGCTTCACATCGCCGGCCTTGGCCGTGTAGGTTTTCATGCCTTGCCTGATTGCGAAAAACGCGAGATTTTATTGCACCGCGAAACCACGGTCAAACCCTTGTTGGAACAAAAAAAAGGCGCAACCCGCGAAGGCTGCGCCCAATCCACCAAAGGAGGAGGATGGAAGAGCATTGAAGCTAGAATGGAGCATACGCGAATAAATGGTGCGACGCAATAATTAGAATCGGCCCACCGACAGCCTAACGAAATCACTCGATTTATGAATTAACCTGTTGATCTCATATGATGTATTTCATGAGAAGAAGCCCAAGGTCGCAATCCGTAGACGTTTCCTGCGATCCGTTTCGCTGCAGCGCATGATCGCGATATCGGGAGGACCCTGAGATGCAATGCACGGTGCGCTGGCGTGGTGACGGCATGACTTTGCTGGCCGAAACCGAAAGCGGGCATCTCGCGGCCATGGATGGCGCCCCTGAAGGCGGCGGGCGCAACCTCGCGCCGCGTCCCATGGAAATGGTGCTCCTCGGCGCGGGCGGCTGCACGGCCTACGACGTGGTCCTGATCCTGAAGCGCAGCCGTCAGCAGGTCACCGGTTGCGAGGTGCGGCTGCAGGCAGAGCGCGCGGCGACCGATCCCAAGGTGTTCACTCGCATCCACATGCACTTCATCGTTCGCGGACGCGACCTCAGGCCCGCGCTGGTCGAAAACGCGCTTCGCCTGTCGCACGAAAAATACTGCTCGGCCTCGATCATGCTCGCCAAGACCGCCGAACTGACGCAGGACTTCGAGATCATCGAGGGCTGACGCGGGCACGCACCCGCCGCGCCCTACTTTGCACCGGCCCTATTCTTGATCAATTGCTGTGTCGTGTTGACCAGGCGCATCGCGAAAACCTTGATCAGTTCGATGGCCGCATCGGGATTCTGCCGGACGACATTGATGAACAGATCCTTCGGGATGCGCAGCGCCTCGACTTTGGTCATCGCGGTCACCGTCGCCGTGCGCGGAAGATCCACGAAGATTGCGATCTCCCCGATCACCTCGTGCTTGCCCAGGGTATTGACGATCACGGGACCGTGCGGGCTCGGCACCGACACTTCCGCCGAACCTTCAATGATGATGTAGGCGGCATCGGCCATGTCGCCCACCTTGACCAGGGCTTGGCCCGGGTCGTAAGTCAGGCGCTCGCTGCCGAAGCACAACAGCTTCCGCATGGCTGGCGCAATGCCGCTGAAGAGAGGGATTTGCCGCATCATTTCGACTTCCTGGTCCAAGGACATCGTCCACCTCCTGCCAGCAATCAACCTTCCTTGAGTAGGCGACCCAAAGTGCCGTTGCGGCTCTTCAGCTCGGCAAATGTGCCCTGCTCGACCAGCCGCCCGCTCTCGAGCACCAGGACATGCTGCGCGCGCTCCGCGGCGTCGGCGCGTTGCAGCACCCAGATTATCGCTTCACCCTTGCGGTGCTCTGCGAGCCGCGCTCCCACCACCGACTGCGACGCCGGGTCGAGCACGCTCAAGGCCTGATCCAGGATCAGGACTGCCGGGCGCTTCAGGATCGCGCGCGCAAGCGCGATCTTCTGCCGCTCCGCGACCGTCAGGCGCGCGCCGCCGACGCCGACCTGGTAGTCGAGCCCGATCTTCAGCACCAGCGGCCTGAGGCCGAGCTCGTCGAGCACCTGGCGCATCAGTGCGCCGATGCGCTGCGTCGCGTCGGCCTGGCCGGACACGATCTTGCCGAAGAGAATATTGTCCTGCAGCGACGCCGCGCTGGTGTAGCGCGTCGGATCGAAGAACTCCACGGCGCGCCGCAGCGTTCCCGGCAGTCGCGTCGCGAAATAGCGTCGCGCCTCCAGCACCCGGCCTTCCAGTGCTTCGTCGATCAGTCCCAGGCGGTGCCGCGCCGAGATCAGCTTGAACGGCAGTGCCAGCAGTTGGCTGCGGTCGGCCGGATCGATGCGCGTCAGGCCCAATTCCGTGACCCGCGCCAGGATCGCCTTGACGTTGGGCAGGTCCTCGTGGCGGATGAAGCTGAACTGATCGAAAAATTCATGCCCCGGCGGCAGGTCACTGAACAGCTCGACCATGGTGCCGGCCAGCTGGTGGCCGACCGCGAGCAGGTCACCGGTCAGACCGGTTTCTTCCAGGACCTGCGCCACGTAGGGGTTCTGCGCCAGGTTTTCGATGTCGAAGGCCTTGCCGACCGGCGCGCCGAACAGCAGGTTCTCTGCCAACGTGGCGTTGCGGTTATAGCGCGCCGGATCGAAACGCTCCACCCAGTCCTCCATGCGCAGCGTGACCAGCCGCTCGCGCATCGCCTCGCGCGCTCCGAGCAGGAGCTCGCGCAGTTCGGTGCTGCGCTCGGGCGCGATCGCGCTGCGCAGGCCGCGCTCGAACATCGGCTCTTCCATCTCGACGATCCTGAGCGAGTCCAACACGCGGTCCTCCAGGGCGTCGGCGTTCGCCACGCCGGCGGATTCATAATCTGTCCAGTCGGCGCCGATGTCCAGCGACGTGCCGCCAGTGCGCGCCGCCTCGCGCAGCTGGAACTCCCGCTCGCGCAGCTCGTCGCCTGCATACACCGCTTCACGCACCGGCCGATGTTTGAGCGCGTACAGCAGGTTCTCGCGCACGCTGAGCGGAAAGAGGTAGGATGATGGCCCCACGTAGGCAAGGGCGCGTCCGGTCACTGCTTCCGGCGCCCGCGTGATGTCGATGTCGCCCATCGACACGGTGCCGCTGGAGGGCGGCACGAGTCTCGCCAGCAGCTGCGCCAGCTCGCTGCGGCCGCTGTCGGGACGCCCGACGATCGCCACGTGCGCATCCAGGCCGACTTCGAACGACACCCCGTCCACCACTTTGCTGCCCGACTCGTCGACCAGCGACAGGTTGCTGACGCAGATCTTGCCGTGTTGCGGCAGCGGCGGCCGGTCGATCACGTCCTGCAGTGACGGCGGCGCCAGGTTCTCCACCATGAACTGCTCCATCACCTGCGTGTACTTGATCTGCACGTCGAGCCGCTGCTGGTCCCAGTCGATCAGCTCCTTGACCGGTGTAGGCAGGTCCTTGTATGCCGCGATGACCGCCACCAGCGCGCCGATGTCGAGCTTGCCGACGATCACCAGGTAGCCGCCCACGGAATAGAACAGGAACGGCGTCAGCTGCGACAGGAAGTTGTTGACGAACTTGATCAGGAATTTGCGCTGGTAGAACTCGAAGCGGATGCGGAACATGCGGCCGAGGCGTGCCGCGATGTCCGCGCGTTCGTGATTCGAGGTGTCGTGGGCGTGGATCTCCACGATGCCGTCCGAGACCTCCGCAATGCGCCCAGCGAGCTGGCGAGCGGTCAACTGCCGCTGCTTGGCGAGCGTGAGCAGGCGCCGGCGCATCTTCGGGATGATCACGGCCTGCACCGCCACCATGCCCAGGGCGATCATGCCCAGATAGACATGCTGATAAAGAATGAACAGCAGCGCGGTGAGCGCCTGGCCGCCGAGGAACAGCGGCGTGATCAGGGCCTCGCCGACGAACCCGCCCAGCGGCTCGACTTCGTCCTTGATCATGGTGGCAAGCTCGGCCGACTTGACGCGCCGGAAGCGTGCCAGGGGGAAACGCAGGATGTGATCGAACAGGGCGTAGCGCAGGCGCCGCAGCATGCGCTCGCCCATCCACCCCTTCATGGTGTTGATCTGGAACTTCAGCAGACCATTGGCGACGATCAGGGCGAGGAACGCCAGGGTAAGTCCGAACAGATAGGGCATGCGCTCCAGCACGAAGCCGTCGAACAGCCGCCAGTCGCCGCCGAGGAACTCGGGCAGCCGCAACGCGAGGCTGAGGAACGAGACGGTCGATTCGGGGTCGGGAAAGCGCTTGCCCTGGATCGGTTCGTTGATGATCGTCTTGGGCAGATCGAGCGACAGGAAGTACAGCACCATCGACGCCACGACCAGCGGCACGATCAGCAGCTGATCCCGCTTGCTGTAACGAATGATGTACCCGAACAGGCTGCGTTCCATCGAATGCGTTCCCGCGCTCCCCTCCAGCGACCCCGATATTACCGTTCCTTGCTGGCTTTGCACGGCCCCCGCAGTCGATCCGTTATAGTCGGGTCATGACCGCGGACACCCCATCGGGCGCGCGTGGATCGCGCGGGCACGGCATGGCGCAGGCATCATGAACCGAACGATCGGCGCCGTGCTGACCGCGCTGGGATTGGCGCGGCGCGGATTCTACATCCCCTATCGCCGCGCCAGCGAGCTCGCGGCGTCTGGCGGCCTGCCGCAGTATTCGGCGATCGCCGCCTGCATGCAGGCGGCCGACGCGATCATGGCGGCGCACCGCGCGGCGATTGAAGAATGCGCCGTGTCGCTCGAGCGCCTGGGCGGCGAGCCGCCGCCGGCACCGCGTTGGAACCAGGACTGGTTCCCGCGGCTCGATGCCGCCGCCGCTTATGCGATGGTGCGCCGCCTCCGGCCGCGCCGTGTCGTGGAAGTCGGCTCGGGCCATTCGACGCGTTTTCTGGCACGAGCCGTGCGGGACGCGGCTTGTACGACACGCCTCACGGCGATCGATCCCGCGCCGCGCGCAAGCCTCGACGGGCTCGAGATCGAGATCATCCGCAAACCCGTGCAAGGCGCCGGAGCGGCGCCTTTCGCAGCGCTCGAGGCGAACGATTTCCTGGTGATCGATTCCAGCCATGTGCTGATGCCGGGAACCGACGTCGATCACCTCGTCAACCGCGTCCTGCCCGCCCTGCCCGCCGGCGTCCTGGTGCATTTCCACGATGTCTTCCTGCCGCGCGACTACCCGGCGGATTGGAGCTGGCGCGGCTACAACGAGCAGCTTGCGGTCGCCGCGCTGATGGCGAGCGGCGCCTACGCGATCGAGTTCGCCAGTGCCTACGTGATTGCGAAGCACCCGGAGTGGCTGCGCCAGGGCTTGCTGAGCCGGTTGCCGCTCGTGGCCGGCGCGCGCGAAAGCAGTCTGTGGTTGCGGAAAATCCGCTGAACTACTTGTAGGGATCGGCGGCGTCGCGCAAACCGTCGCCGAGAAAATTGAACGCCAGCACCACCACGAATACCGGCACGACCGACATCATGATCCAGGGATAGAGCGCGACCGCGTTGATGTTTTGCGCCTCGTTCAGCAGCACCCCCCAGCTCGTCACGGGGGGACGCAACCCCAGGCCGAGAAAGGACAGCGCCGTCTCGCCAAGGATCATACCCGGCACCGAAAGCGTCGCGGAGGCGATCAGATGGCTCGCGAAGCTCGGCAGCAGGTGTCGGCCGATGACACGCCCCGGCCCTGCGCCCATGAGCACCGCCGCCGACGCGAAGTCCTCCTCGCGCAGTGCCAGCAGTTTGGAGCGCACCGCGCGCGCCAGGCCCGGCCAGTCGAGCAGCCCCAGAATGATGGTGATGCCGAAATACACGAGCACCGGGCTCCAGTTCACGGGCAGCGCGGCCGACAGCGCCATCCACAGCGGCAGCTCCGGGAAGGAGCGCACCATTTCGATGAAGCGCTGTATCAGATTGTCGATCCAGCCGCCGTAGTACCCCGAAATGCCGCCCAGCGTGATGCCGATGACGAAGCTCACCAGGATGCCGAGCAAACCCACGGTGAGCGAGATGCGCGTGCCATAAATGACGCGCGACAGCAGATCGCGCCCGAGCCGGTCGGTCCCGAGCAGGTACAGCGTGCCGCCTTCGGCCGGGCAGACGAGGTGGAAACGGCCCTCGATCAGACCCCAGAAACGGTACTCGTCGCCGCGGCAGAAGAACCGCAGCGGCTGCACCTTGGCGAGGTCCGGCGTGTACTCGCGCTTCAGCGACGCCATGTTGAGGCGCATGGTGTAGCCGTACACGAACGGCCCCACCAGCCGACCCTCGTGGAGCAGGTGGATCTCCTGGGGCGGCGCGTAGATGTGGCGCGTGTCGCGCGTATGCAGGTGGTAGGGCGCGAGGATCTCGCTCACCAGGATCGAGGCGTAAAACAGCAGCAGGATCGCCCCGGAGATCACGGCGATGCGGTGGCGCCGGAACTTCCACCACATGATCTTCCATTGCGAGGCGCGATAGAAGCGCTCCTGCTCCGGCGTGAGCCATTCGGTCGCCTGCGGATCGAACGGCTCGGCGGAAACGTAATGCCCGATCGCGTCCGCGCGCCCGGTAGTGCTCACTTGGCGGCCCCCCCGGTCAGCCGGATGCGCGGATCGAGCGCCGCCAGCAGCAGATCGGAAATGAACATTCCGATCACCGTGAGCAGCGACAGGAACATCAGGAAGGAACCCGCCAGGTACTGGTCCTGGCTGCGCAGTGCCTCGAGCAGCATCGGCCCGGAGGTCTGCAGCGAAAGCACCACGGCGACGATCGCCGATCCGGAAATCACGCTCGGCAGCAGGTTGCCGATGTCAGCGATGAACGGATTGAGCGCCATGCGCATCGGGTACTTCATCAGCAGCCGCAGCTGCGGCACGCCGCGCGCGCGCGCCGTCACGACGTACTGCTTCTGCAGCTCGTCGAGCAGGTTGGCGCGCAGGCGCCGGATCATTGCCGCAGTGCCCGAGGTGCCGATCACGATCACCGGGATCCACAGGTGCGTCAGCACCGAGCCGAACTTCGCCCAGCTCCAGGACTGCCCCAGATACTCGGGATCCATGATGCCGCCGATGGAAAGCCCGAACTGCACGTTGGCGAAATACATCAGCACCAGCGCAAACAGGAAATTGGGCGTCGCCAGACCGACGTAACCCAGCAGGGTCAGGCCGTGGTCACCCCAGCTGTACTGGTTCGTGGCGGCGTAGACGCCGATCGGGAACGCGACCGCCCAGGTAAACAGGACGACCGAAAAATTGAGAATGAGCGACAGCAGCATGCGATCGCCCACCACCTGCCCGACCGGAAGATCGTACTCGAATGACCAGCCCCAGTCGCCCTGCAGCAGCCCGGAAAAGCCCCTCTCCCCCGGCCACAGACCCGCCCAGACCGCGTACTGCTCGAGAAACGGCTTGTCGAGCCCGTACTGCTTGCGCAGGAACTCCACTTTCTCCATCGCGGCGCGATCGCCCTGGCTCTGCAGCTCGGCGATCTGGTTGGACAGGAAATCGCCCGGCGGCAGCTTGATGATGCTGAAGGTCACGAAGCTGATCACGAGCAGCGTCGGAATCATGACCAGCAGGCGGCGAACGGTGTAGCTCAGCATGGTGCGCTCACTTGAACCAGAACGTGTCCGGCCGGTACATGCCGAAAAACGCACCGGGATTCCAGTTGTAGACGCCGCGCTCCGGCACGTTCATGAGCGATTCGCGCGCCACCACCGGTTGCGGCACGCCGCACACGACCCCGATGACGAACTGCTGCTCGGCGTGGAGCTCGAGCATGCGATGCCAGATCTGGTCGCGCTCGGCGTGCTCGGCGCTGCGGTACCAGGCGGCGAGCAGCCGTGCCAGCTCCCGCACTTCGGGGATGTCGATGCGCTCGCCCGACTTGCCGCCCGTCTCGACAAATTGGCCGAACTTGGGCCACTGCAGCTGCTGCTGGCTGGTCGGCGCGAGCATCTCGGGACTCATATCGGCGGTCGGGATGCCGTTCTCCAGCCCGCCCCAGACCGACATCACGGTCTCGCCCGAGAAAATGCGCTTGCGGAAATTCTCGCGCTGCGACGGCTTGGTGAACAGCAGGATGCCGACCTCACGCCAGGTCTCGCGGATCAGCTCGAGGATGTCGCTCTGCTCGGTGCCTTCGCCGGCCGTCTCGACGATGATTTCGAGCGGCCGGCCGTCCGGCATTCGTCGCACGCCGTCCCCGCCGCGCTTCAGGCCGATCTCGTCGAGCAGCCGGTTGGCCGCCTTGCGGTCGTAGCTCGCCCAGCGCTTCTGGTAGCGCTCCCTGAACAGCGGACTCTCCGGCAGCACCGTGTTGTTCGCCTCCGTGCCGAGGCCGAAGTACACCACCTGGTTGACGAGCGAACGGTCGACCGCCAGCGACAGCGCGCGCCGGAAGCGCACGTCGCGCAGCAGCTTGCGCCACTCCGGGTCGTTGACGTTGAGGTTCGGATACAGCGCGAACTGCGAGCCGGTGCCGGTGCGCCACAGCAGCGTGCGGAAGTTGTTGCGCTTCTCGTTCTGCTTCAGGAAGGTGTAGTTGTTGAACTGCAGTTCGCGCGCCTGGAGATCGGCTTCACCGGCGCCGGTCTTGGCCGGGATCAGCTTGGAGTCGGCCACGGCCAGGACGACCCGGTCGATGTAGGGCAGCTGGCGGCCGTTGCTGTCGACCCGGTGAAAGAACGGGTTGCGCAGCGCCACAAAGCGGTCGGCCGGCGGTCGCGTGGTGTTCATCCAGGGCTGCAGCGTCGGCAGGTCGGGATTGTCGAACTGGTACAGGTTGTCGAGCCGGTTGTGCACCTGCGACCACTTGCGCTTCGCCGTGCCGTTGGCCTCGGCCTCGGCGACCTTCTTCGAGTATTTCTTGTGAAACCGCCGCAGATAATGCGCCGGACGATAGATGAACAGCGAAGACGCGCCGGCCAGGTTCGCCAGAAAGTCCGGGTTCGGATTCGACCAGGTGTAGCGCACCGTAGCCGGGTCGAGCACCTCGAAATTCGGCGCCTCGCCCTCCACCAGAAGATCGCGCGGCGGGCCGGACGGGCTCAGCTCCCGGTTGCCGGCGACATCTTCCCAGTAGTAGCGGAAATCTTCCGCCGTAAAAGGATGGCCGTCGGACCACTTGTGGCCCTTGCGCAGGCGGAACGTGAATTCGCGCGCTTCGCGCACTTCGAAACTCTCGAGGATGTCGGGAACGATGGCCAGGCCGCGATCGTAGCCGACCAGGCGCGCGTAGCCGTATACCACCAGCATGCGCACGTCGCGGGCGCGGCCGATCAGCATGTTCAACGTGCCGCCGTGCTGCCCGGTCGCCGTCGATGCGCCTTGCAGATCCACGACCAGAGGTGCCGCTGGCAGGCGCTGGCTGACGGGCGGCAGCTTGCCCGCCTCGACGTCGTCCTTCAGCATCGGCGTCTCGACGTACCCGGCCGAGAACGCCGCGCCGGCCAGCGCCCACAACGCGATGGCTGCAACAGCCAGTGCCAGGCGCCTCAGCGTCACGCCCTCAGCTCCTTGAGGTCGGCGTTCTCGCTGGCGCGGACCAGGTGGCCGTCGCCGAGGTCGAGCATGCCCGGACACCGCGATCCGTCGAGACGGAAAGGTTCGGGCCAGGCGGCCGGATTGGATGCCTTGCCCTCCATGAGCGCGGTGAAGTCGAGCTTGCGGTCGAGATCGGGGTCGGGCACGGCGGCAAACAGCGCGCGTGTATAGGGGTGTATCGGACGCCGGAACAGCTCTTCGTGCCGCGCCTGCTCGACCACCCGCCCCGCGCACATGACCGCCACCCGGCCGGCCAGATAATTGACGACCGCGAGGTTGTGCGAAATCAGGATGTAGGTCAGGTGCAGGGCGCTCTGCAGGTCGAGCAGGAGGTTCAAGACCTGCGCCTGCACGGAGACATCGAGCGCCGAGACCGGTTCGTCGCACAGCAGCAGCTCGGGCCCCAGCGCCAGCGCGCGCGCGATGCCGATGCGCTGGCGCTGACCGCCCGAAAAACTGTGCGGATAGCGCCGCAGGAAGCGGATGTCGAGTCCCACCAGCGCCATCAGCTCCTTGACGCGCGCAAAACGCTCGTCGGCGTCGCCGATGCGGTGGATCACCAGCGGTTCGCTGACGATGTCGTAGGCGGTCATGCGCGGATTGAGCGAGCTGAACGGATCCTGGAACACGAACTGCACCTTGCGCCGGTAGGCAAACAGCTCGGCCCCCTGCAGCGCCAGCACGTCGCGCGGCGTGCCGCGGTCGTTGAACACGATCGCGCCGCTGTCCGGCGTGATCGCGCGCATGATCATCTTGGCGGTCGTCGTCTTGCCGCAGCCCGATTCGCCGACCACCCCGAGGCACTCGCCGGCGTTGACCTCCAGGCTGACGTCGTCCACCGCCAGGATCTGGCTGGCCGGCTTGCTCCCGAACCAGCCGGCGTGACGCGTGACGAATCGCTTGCTCAAGTTACGCACCGTGAGCAGCGGCCCCTCGGCCTGGCCCTCGGCCTGCGGCCGCCCGCGCCCGGATGCCAGGTGGTCGGTCACGGCGCGCGCCTCGCGGATCGGCGTCAGCCGCTCGCCCGGCGCCATGTTGAAGCGCGGTACCGCCCGCATCAGCGCCTTCAGGTAGGGGTGGCGCGGGTCGCGGAAGATGTCCTCGATCGGCCCGGCCTCCATCACCTTGCCGTGATACATCACCACGACCTCGTCCGCCATGTTGGCGACGATGCCCAGATCGTGCGTGATCATCAGAACCGCCATGCGCAACTCGCCCTGCAGCTGCTGCACCAGTTGCAGGATCTGCGCCTGGATCGTGACATCCAGCGCGGTGGTCGGCTCGTCGGCGACGAGCAGCGCCGGCCGGCACACCAGGGCCGCGGCAATCATCGCCCGCTGCCTCAGCCCGCCCGAGAGTTCGAATGGATAGGTGTGCTCGGCCTTGACGGGATCCGGGAACCCCACCAGGCGCAGCATCTCCAACACGGCCTCGCGGCGCTGCGCCGCGCCGAGGTCGCGGTGCAGCGCGAGCGCTTCGCCGATCTGGTTGCCGATGGTGTGCAGCGGCGACAGCGCGGTCATCGGTTCCTGGAAGATGATCGAGATGCGCCCGCCCCGGATGGAGCGCATCGGCAGGCCATCCGGATCGAGTTTCGCAATATCGACGACGCTGCCGCTGCGATCGGGGTCCTGAAACAGGATTTCGCCGCTCTCGACGCGCGCCACGCGCGGCAGGATTCCCATCACCGCCTGCGCCAGGATCGATTTCCCGGATCCCGATTCGCCCACCAGCGCGACCGTCCGGCCCGCGGGCACGCGAAACGAAACCCCGTTCACCGCGCGCACCGTGCCGGCGTCGACGTCGAGATAGACCTTGAGGTCGCGAATCGCGAGTACGTCAGCCATGGCGCAGAATGCCGAGCCCATCGAGGTTGATTCGCGTGCGCTCGTCGAGCCGCACGCCACGCCGCAGGGCTTCGCGCCCCGCCGCGGCGGCCAATGCGGCGAAATCGTCGAGGCTCGAATCGACCCGGATCGAGCGCCGCGCACTGCGCACTTCAAGCTGCATCCATCCCCCAGAACGATCGCTTCTCGTCGAATAATGATTGAGCCGCAGCGAGCGCATCGCATCCCACGGAATGACCGCCCCCAGCGGTCCCATGGCCCGGATGCTCCGCTCGTCCAGCTCGATTCGAGTCAGGGAGCGAACGACTGCCCGGCCGAAGTATACGAGGAACAGGCCGGCGGCCGCAGCGAGCGCCCAGACGACCGGCCCGGCCGGCCGCGTCGCGAGCAACAGGCCCAAGGCGAACGCGAGTCCCGCCAGTCCTTGCGCGCCCTCGAGCGCGACAACACTCCGCCCATAGCGGTGCCGGCGAGTCATGCAGCCGCCCGGCCGGCGAAAAATTCACGCGCATCGATCCACCGGACCGCAGGCAGGCTGCGCGTGACGTCAAACAACTCGGCAAGAAAGTGCCATGCGGCCTCATCGTGACAAGCATGGTGCGTCAGCCAGCCCGTGGCCTCGCTGGAATCGGCGAGACCGCCGCGGCGCGCCGAAAGATGCCGCACCGCTTGCGTGAGCGCCGCTTCCTCGCCCACGAAGCCGCGCCCGGCGTTCCAGGCAATGATGTCCACATGGGTATTGAGCTGCCGGATGCCTTGCGCAGCGCTGATCGCGTCCCGCGCACCATATCGGCTCAGACCGCTGAAACCCGCGCGCGGCAGCTGCGCAATCAGCTGCGGCGATAGGCGATTCCAGGGCGGCACCAGGACATCGAGCGACCGTCCTGCGCTCAACGCCTGCAGCTGCGCGCGTCCTTGGGAGAGCCGTGCCAGCGCCGCTTGCAGCGGTTCCCGATCGGAAAACTCGGTCTTGCGCTCGTCCGTCGCGGCACGGTTGCGGTGATCGACCCCATGCTGCAACAGGCTTACGGCGCTACTCAGCCCGGTGCACAGCACCGCCGTCGCCGCTTCCGGCACGACGGCCAACGCAACGGGAACCGCCGCGGACTTTGCCAGTGCCAGCAGGCGCGTCAGCGCCGGGACCGGTTGCGTCGCATCGTCGTCGCGCCACCAGAACTCGACCTCGCGCCCCAAGGCGTGCCAGCGCGCGCATTCGTCGGCAAGCGCCTGCCACGCAGAGTTCACGCCGCCACCCGCTCCGCCCATCCGGCGATCAGCTCGGCGCTCCTGCGCGCGCCTTCGAGATCGACGCCGCCGCGGGGCGGACGCTCTCGGCTGGCGGCCCGGTCCACGGCCGCCGCGAGCGTGTCCGGCGTGAGACTGGCTTCGTCGACCGATTCAACGCGGCCGCTTTCAACGAGCGTCCGGGTGCGAAGGCTCTGCTCCGTCTCCGCACCGCCAGCAAAGGGCACGACGACCGCGCGCGCGCCCGCGTCGAGGATCTCCATGAGCGTGTTGTAGCCAGCCTGGCTGATGGAGAGCGAGGAATTCTTCAACAGCCTGCGGAAGTCGTCGCGCGATCGCTCCACGATGACGTGACCCTCGCCGAGGTCGGCGGCAAGCGCCTGCAGCTGCGACCAGGTCGCGGGCGCAACGTTCACTCCGGCCAGGACGCGCCATGTCCTTGCAGCCAGCAGGGTTCGGGGCCTGCAGCGGATCGCCGTCTCGAGCAGGGTCGCCCCGACCGCACCGCCGCCAGCCGACACCACGACTTCTCCCAGGCCGGCGTTTGCCACGGCCTGCGTCTGCTCATCGCGATCAACCACATAGCCGGTGTAGTGCAGCCGCTCGCCCAGTGCGGCGGCGTGCCGGAAGGTCCTGTCGAATCGCAACCAGCGCGGATCTCCGTGCACCAGGACGTGATCGAAATAGCGCTCGAAAGTCGCCAGCATTTCGTCCTGGCGCGACGGGTCGCGCTGGCCGCCCCCCAGCACGTCGCGCACCGACGAGACGATGACGGGCCGGCGCGAAGCGGCGAGCGCCTGCTCGAGCCAGGGCAGGATCTCGAAGCGCATCTGCCGCCGGCCAAAGGGAAACAGTTCCAGCAGTATCAAGTGCGGATCCGCCGCCCGCCACGCCGCCAGCAAAGCTTTGCTGCGGTGCGCGCGCCAGGCATCGTCAACCGGATGGCCCTGCGCGTCGACCAGCACTTTGAAGCGTTCGTCGAGCGCGCCCACGGGCGGAAGCTGGATCCAGCGGGCGCCCGCAAGCGAAAGCCCAGGCACGTCGAAACCGCCGCTTGCGATGGTGACGTCGAGTCCGGCTGCCACCATTGCTCGCGCCAGCGTCACCGCCCGCCGCAGGTGGCCTATGCCGAGCAGGTGCTGGGCGTAGATGAAGATCCGCTTGCGGCTCAATGGGCGCTCGCGTGTGCGACCACTCCGGCCAGCGCCCGATCCAGCCGACGCGCGGCGGTCTCGAGGCTGCGCTCGCTTTGGACCCATGCAAACGCGCGCTGACCCATAGCGTCACGCCGCGCGGGATCGAGCAGCAGGCACCGCGCGAGCGCAGCCAGGGCCGACGGATCTCCCGCCGGGGCGAGAAGCCCGGATTCGCCGTCGCAGACCACATCCGGCACGCCGCGCAGCGCACAGGAAACGACCGGCACGCCAGCCGCCTGTGCCTCGAGCATGGCCATCCCGTAGGCCTCGTTTACGGCAGGCCAGATGCAAAGGTCCCCCGCCGCGTATACCGCTGCCAGATCGGCGCCCGCCAGCTCCCCCAGAAGGCGCAGGCGCCCCGGCGCTGCCGCCTCCAGCGCCGCAGCCACTTCGGCACGCGCCGGACCGTCGCCTGCAACCAGGAGCTGCCACGGCAGATCTGCCAGCAGTCCCAGCGCCGCCGCCAGTTGCCGATACGAGGCCAGTTTGTCTCCCGCACGCATCATCGCTGCAACCACGATCCACGGCAGTGTCGCGTCGAGTCCGTGCCTCGTCGCCAGCTGCTGGCGGAGCGTATCGCGCGCGCGCCAGGCGGCGGCAAACGGCAATCCATCCAGAAACGGCGGCAAGTGAAGGATTCGATCCGGCTGCGCCACGAGCGGCCGCAGGCACTCGAGGTCATGCCGCGTCGGCGCAAGCAGCAGATCGGCACGCGTGATGGCCTCGCGAGCGGCTTCGTGGCCGATCGACCAGGCGCCGCCTGCGCGCTTCGGCGCAAACGAAGCCTCTGCGATCACGTAGGGAATTCCGAGCGCGGCGCAAACGCCGGGGCCGAGCCAGTCCGGAGCCTTGTAGTAGACGTGGTAGGTCAGCCACAGCTCCGGACGCTCGCTGTCCGGAGCGTGCTGCCAGCGCGCAACGAGTTGCCGCATGAGTTCGATGCCCTGCCCGCGCAGCGCCGCTTGCCGTTGCGCATCGCCCAGCAGGTCGAGGCTGCGAAAATCCGATGCCAGTTCAACCGCG
>SCUH01000013.1 GCA_004298295.1 Betaproteobacteria bacterium
CACCGGGCTCGCGGTCGCCTCGGCCGCCTGCATGATCGCCTGGATCTGCTCCAGGTTGTTGATGTTGAAGGCCGGCACGCCGTAGCCGTGCTCGGCGGCGTGATCCAGCAGCTGCCTCAGTGAAACCAACGCCACGCGTCCTCCCTAGGGTTTTTCCAGCGCCTGCTTCCTGCGCTCCATCAGGCGCCAGATCATCGGCGTGAAAATGAGCTGCATCGCGAGGTCCATCTTGCCGCCCGGCGCGACGATGGTGTTCGGCCGCGACATGAAGGAGTCGTGCAGCATCGTCAGCAGGTACGGAAAGTCAATGCCGCGCGGGTTGGCGAAGCGGATCACGAGAAAGCTCTCGTCCGCGCTCGGAATGTGGCGCGCGACGAAGGGGTTCGAGGTGTCGACCACCGGCACGCGCTGGAAATTGATGTGCGTCTGGGCGAACTGCGGCACGATGTAGTGCACGTAATCGGGCATGCGCCGCAGGATCGTGTCGGTCACGGCCCCGGTCGAGTAACCCCGTGCGGCGCGATCGCGGTGCAGCTTCTGGATCCACTCCAGATTCATCACCGGCACCACGCCGATCAGCAGGTCGGCATGCTGCGCGACGTTGACCTCATCGGTCGCCACTGCGCCATGCAGCCCCTCGTAGAACAGCAGGTCGGTGCCCGCTTCGATCTCCTCCCAGGGCGTGAAGGTGCCCGGCGGCTGCTGGTACGGCGCGGCTTCTTCCTCGTTGTGCAGGTACTTGCGGGTGCGGCCACGGCCGCTGGCGCCGTAGTCGCGGAACAGCGCTTCAAGTTCCGCGAACAGGTTCGACTCCGGGCCGAAGTGGCTGAAGTGCTGGTTGCCGCGCGCGAGCTCCTCGGCCATCTTCTGCTTCATCTCGGCGCGGTCGTAGCGGTGGAAAGCGTCGCCCTCGACGTAGGCGGCCTTCACGCCTTCGCGGCGGAAGATCGCATCGAAGGTGCGCATCACCGAGGTGGTGCCGGCCCCCGAGGAGCCGGTGATGGCGATGATCGGATGCCGGGCCGACACGGGCGTCCCGGCCTCAGCCGCCGTTGGCGGCGCGGAACAGCCCGCGCTCGCCAAACAGCGGCGCGTCGTACGGCCGCTCGTTGTAGTCGCGGTGATACGCCTCGATGCGCTCGACCTCTTGCCGCGCGCCGAACACGAACCCGGTCTTCTGGTGCAGCGCCTGCGGCTCGAGTTCGAGCACGGGTGCGTAGCCGGTGCTCGCGCGCCCGCCCGCCTGCTCGATCACCAGGCCGATGGGGTTTGCCTCGTAAAGGAGCCGCAGCCGGCCGGAACGGCTCTTCTCGCGTTGGTCGCGCGGATACAGGAACACCCCGCCGCGCATGAGGATCCGGTGGGCTTCGGCCACGAGCGAGGCAATCCAGCGCATGTTGAAATCCTTGCCGCGCGGCCCGCTCCTGCCGGCCAGGCATTCGTCCACGTAGCGCGTCACCGCCGGCTCCCAGAAGCGGCTGTTCGAGGTGTTGATCGCGAATTCGCTCGTGTCCTCGGGCACGCGCAGGTCCGGATGCGTGTAGATGAATTCGCCGATCTCGCGGTCAAGCGTAAATCCATGCACGCCGCGGCCGAGCGTGAGCACCAGCATCGTCGTCGGGCCATAGATCGCGTAGCCCGCGCAGACCTGGCGCGCACCCGGCTGCAGGAAGGCGCGCGCCTCGTCGCCCGCAAGCTCCTGCGGGCACTTCAGCACCGAGAAAATCGAACCGACCGGGACATTGACGTCGATGTTGGAC
>SCUH01000114.1 GCA_004298295.1 Betaproteobacteria bacterium
GATGTCGAGCGTGACGTGGGCGGTGGGCGGCGCCTGGTGGCCCTTGCGCAGGTAGTACTGGGTGCGCCGGCCTTCGCCCTTCTCGGTCGCGATCAGCTCGTGATCGGTCAGCTTCACCCACGCCGAGAGGTCGTCGAACGTGCCGGGACAGTCCGAGACCAGCAGCAGCACCTGGCCCGCGTCGAGGTCGTCGAGCACGCGCTTCGCCCCGAGCAGCGGGGCCGGACAGGTCAGTCCGGTCAGGTCGAGCGTGACGGTGGGTTTGGCGTGCATGCGGACCTCCACGTACGGGGCGCCCATCAGTATCCTCCCTTGCCGAAAGGTTTGGGCAGACCGGCGATTTTCGCTCCCTGCCGCGCCGGTCCGGCGGGAAACAGCTCGTAAAGGTACTTGCTGTCCGCTCCGGGGTGCACCGACTCCGCGATTCCCTTGAGCAGGTTGCGGAAATTCGGCGTCTGCCCGTGCTCGCGGTACTGCTCGCGCAGGTAGCGGATCACGGCGCGGTGCGCGTCGGTGAGCGTGATGCCTTCGGCGGCCGCGATCACCTCGACCGCCGCCTCGGAAAAATCCGGCTCGAGCAGAAAGCCTTCCTCGTCGGTTTCACGCTCGCTGCCCTCGATCAGGTATCCCATGGCGAAATCCTATTTGTGTCCGACAAAGATGCCGAAGCCGAGGCGACGGTGCGCTCCCAGCCCCGAGGCCTGCAGCGCGAGCGACTGCCGCGGCGCGAGGTCTGCCAGCATCAGGCTGAATCCGGCCAGCGGCCCCTGCGGGCCGCGCGTCAGCGTGCGCTTGCCGACGATGAACTCGGCGCGCATGCCCAGGCGCTCGAGGTCACGCGTGGCCTGGCGCACGAACGCGGCTTCGTCGTCCTGCTCGGCGGCGACGCGATGCGCGTAAAGGGTCGCATGGTGCGCGAGCGGACGGGTCTTGGCGTCACCGAGCGAAACCCGGGCGCCTGCGATCTCGATCTGTCTGCCGCACAGCGCGAGCAGAGCATCGACCTGCGTCGCCGCCAGCCGCAGCAGCAGGCGGCTGTGGCGCTGCAACACCAGGCGGCCCTCGCCGGCGGATGCGGCGCGCACCGGCAGCACGGCGAGCGAGTCGTCCTCGGCGAGGGCAGGGGCTGCCTGCACCAGCGCATCCCAGAGAGCGAGCGAATGATCGTGCGGCAGCGGTTCGCCCGTGAGCGCGAAGGCGAGGTCGACGTACTCGGAATCGGCGGCAGCACCCACGGTCATCCGCCGGGCTGCCGCCCGGCCCAGGCCACCATGGCCTCGCCCCAGCGCCGGGCCGAGGCCGGATCGATGTCGAGCACGGTGAAGCGCCTGCCTTCGCGGATGCGCACCCGCAGGAGAGGCATCGCGCCTTCGGCGTGCACGATCTCCTGCAGCTCGAGCTGCTGCCCGCCAAGCGGAACGGCGAAGCTGGCGAGGGGGGTGAGCGCGGCCATCGGAGCATTGAAGCCGCGCCGGCGTGACGTGCCTATTCCCCGGTGGGTGAAGCGCCTATACCCCATCAGGGTTATGCCGAATACCCGCTGGGATGATTACGGCGCCGCCCGCACCCGGCTACAGTCAGAGCGATCGTGCCCCCAGACCGAGGAGGAGGAACCATGGCGAAGAAACCCCACGATACGCCCTTGCTCGACCAGCTCGAGTCGGGTCCCTGGCCCAGTTTTGTCACTGGCTTGAAGCGTCTTGCCAAGGACAACGACATGATGGCCGACCTCATGGGGCAGCTCGAGACTTCGTACCGCACCAAGAAGGGCTACTGGAAGGGCGGCACGGTCGGCGTCTACGGCTACGGCGGCGGCGTCATCCCGCGCTTTACCGAGCTGAAGGACGAAAACGACAAGCCGGTCTATCCCGACGCGGCGGAATTCCACACCCTGCGCGTGCAGCCGCCCGCCGGCATGCATTACGACACGCAGACCCTGCGCAAGCTGTGCGACATCTGGGAGAAGCACGGCTCGGGCCTGATCGCGTTCCACGGCCAGTCGGGCGACATCATGTTCCAGGGCGCGCGCACCGACAAGGTGCAGGACGCCTTCAACGAGCTGAACGAAGCCGGCTTCGACCTGGGCGGCGCG
>SCUH01000115.1 GCA_004298295.1 Betaproteobacteria bacterium
GCTGCCGCAGTTCCTGCAGGCGGGCGTGCGCGCCGTCAAGATCGAGGGGCGCCAGAGAAGCCCGGCGTACGTGGCGCAGGTCACCAAGGTCTGGCGCGAGGCGATCGATGCCGCGCTCGCGGAGCGCGAGCGGTTCGTGCCGCGCGCGCCCTGGATCGCGGCGCTCGACCGCAATGCCGAAGGCAGCCAGCACACGCTCGGCGCCTTCTCGAGGCCGTGGAAATGAAGCTGGCCCTCGGCCCTGTGCTTTACTACTGGCCGCGCACGGCGGTGATGGAGTTCTACGCGGGCATCGCGGAGTCGGCCGCCGATATCGTCTATCTCGGCGAAGTGGTGTGCTCGCGGCGCCACGAGATGAGTTTCGACGATT
This sequence comes from Betaproteobacteria bacterium, assembly GCA_004298295.1. Taxonomy (GTDB): domain Bacteria; phylum Pseudomonadota; class Gammaproteobacteria; order Burkholderiales; family SG8-39; genus 2-02-FULL-66-14. The sequence goes on from SCUH01000115.1 coordinate 371, forward strand.
GGCTCGAGGTGGCCGCGCTGCTCGCCGAGCACGGCAAGGAGGTCGTGTTCTCGACGCAGCCGGTGACCGAAAGCGAGGGCGACCTGAAACTGGTGCGCCGCGCGGTGACGAACGGCAGCTACCGGGTCGAGGCGAACGACATGGGCGCGGTGCGCATGCTCGCAGGGGTCGCAGGCTGGGTGGCGGGCCCGCACCTCAATCTCTACAACCCGCAGTCGCTCGCGCTCATCACGGCGCTCGGGGCGACGCGCTGGGTGGCGCCGATCGAGGTGACGCGCGACATCGCGCAGGGCGTTCTCGCCGAACGGCTGGCCGGCGTCGAGGCCGAAGTGTTCGCGCACGGCCGCCTGCCGCTCGCGTTCTCGGCGCGCTGTTTCACGGCGCGGCGCTACAACCTGCAGAAGGAAAGCTGCGCCTACCGCTGCCTCGAGCATCCCGACGGGCTGCTCCTCAGGACGCGCGAGGGCGAGCCGTTCCTGGTGCTGAACGGCGTGCAGACGCAGTCGGCGAAGGTCTACAGCCTGGTGCGCGACATCGACGAGCTGCGCGCGACCGGGATCGACATCCTGCGCGTCAGCCCGCAGTCGAGCGGCACGGTCGAGGTACTGAAGGCATTGCGCGCCGCATGTGACGGCGCGCCCGCGGCGGTGCTCGAGGAGGCCGAAAGCTGCGACGGTTTCTGGCACGGCCGTCCGGGACTGGAGCGCGCGGCATGAAGCTCCTCGCGCTGCTGCCGGAATGGCCGCCGGCGCAGGCGCTTTCGCTGGCGCTCAACGCGGCAATCCTCGGCGGAATCATTTCGCGCGATGCGCTCGAGCCGCTGCTCGGCAAGACCATGGCGCTCGAGGCGAGCGACCTCGGCGTGCGCCTGCGCCTGGCGTACGGCCGCTTCGGTTTTCGACCCGCTGCGCGCGGCGCGGCGATCGATCTCACGATCAAGGCGGCGCTGCCGGCCTACCTTGCGCTTGCCCTGCGGCGCGAGGATCCCGACACACTTTTCTTCAAACGCCGGCTGGTGATGACGGGCGACACCGACCTGGGGCTGGTGGTGAAGAACTCGCTCGACGCGATCGACTGGTCGCGCCTGCCGCGGCCGCTGCGCGGCCTCTAGGACGCTGCCGCTGCCGCGGGCTGCGGGCGCATTTCGCGCCACGGCCGCTGCGCCTGCAGCAGCAGCACGATGCCGGCGGCGAGCGGGATCGCGCGCATCACGAATTCGGCGCCGCTGCGGAAGCTCTCCGCGCTCACCAGGAACGCGAACCACCCGGCGATGGCGTCGAGGTGATAGCGCGCGTACATCGCGAACAGCAGCGGCGCGATCCAGGCGCCGCAACGCGTCAGAGCCCTGGCCGTATTGCCCAGCACGGCGCGTCCCGCGAGCAGGAACAGCGCCGAGCCCACGAAGATCAGCGTGAATAGCGTCCCAGCGATCGGCTGCGCCGCGCCGAATGCCTCGTGCCAGGCGCGGTACGGCAGCCAGGCGAGGCAACCGATGCCGAGCGCAAACGCAACGCCCCGCGCGCGCAGCGGCGCCGCGTCGTCGGTGAACGGCGCGCCCGGTTGTTTCGCCAGCAACGGGATCAGGCCGAGGCCGACCAGGCCGAACAGCACGTCGACCAGCATCGTTCGCGGGTAGCCCCAGGCCTCGATCGCGATGCCCTGCCAGGCGGCGCTGTAGGCGATCGTCAGGTTCATGAGCGCCATGTAGGCGGTGAACTGCGTCGCCGCCACCGCCGGGTTGGTGACGTCCATGCAGATCGCCGAACGCGTGCCGTACATCAGTCCGAGGAACGCTGCATAGACCAGCGTCGCGATCCAGAATGCCATCACCAACGCCGCGGGCACTTCGGGACGGTTCGCGGCGTTGATGCTCACCGGCATGATCCAGCCGTGGTGCGTCAGCATCCCCATCAGGTAGAGGACCGGAAGCCCCATGCCCGCGATGTAGAGCGACAGCATCAGGCGCCGGCCGTAGCGATCCGACAGGAAGCCGCCGAGAACCATGCAGACGGCGTTGATGATCAGCGTCCAGAACTGCAGCAGCGCTATCCGTTCGTTGCTCAAGCCGAGCTCCACCGCGAGATTCGACTGCAGCGCCAGCCCCAGGCACATGGCGCCCGGCGGCAGCAGCGCGAAGAGGAGCGCGCTGAAGGCGCCGCGGGTGCCGAGGAACGAACGGAACGCGCTGATGGCGAAATCGTGCATCTCGCGGCCGGCCGCGCGCAGGCGAGAACCCGCAACTGCCTGCCGCGCGGGCCCCGGCACCTCCTTCATGGGCAGGACGACCAGCGTGGTCACGAGCAGGATGCAGCCCGCGACGAAGAAGAACGTCGGCTGGAAGCCGGTGTAGCCCATCAGGAACAGTACGCCGCTGCCGCCGATCAACTGGCCGATCGCGGCGCCGGCGAACATGATGCCGTTGGCCGTGCCGCGTTCATCCTCCTGCAGCGTATTGCAGGCGAGCGCATCGATCGCCACGTCCTGCATCGCGCCGAAACTGTTGTGCACCAGCAGGACGATGGTGAACAGCCAGAGCTGCTCGGGGAGCTTCAGCAGGACGGTGGACAGCAGCGTCGCCGCCATCAGGATCTGCGTGCCGAGGATCCAGCCGCGCCGCCGCCCGAGCCGTTCCGAGG
>SCUH01000116.1 GCA_004298295.1 Betaproteobacteria bacterium
GGAGCAGGGCAGTGAGGGCCGGAAAAACTGGCTGCTGGATCTCGAGCAGCAGGACGAAGGGGCGAGGATCCGGATCGGGCGCCTGACGCTCGATCAGGGAATCCTCGGCTACGACGATGCGGGAAAGAAGACCCGCATCCGCTCGGATCTCTCGACTACGAGCACGCAGCCGGACGGCAGCAGCGGCCCGGGTCTGACGTTCAGCGCCCAAGGGAGATACCAGGGCCTTGCCCTCAAGGCCCGCGGCAGCGGCGGGCCGGTGCTGGCGATGCGCGACGAAAGCACGCCTTATCCCCTGAAAGTCGACGCGGCCGTGGGACGCACGCGCGTGCGCGCCGAAGGAACCATCACCAGCCTGCTCAAATTCTCGGCGCTGGACCTTCGTCTCGCACTGAGCGGGGACAACCTCGAGCAGCTCTATCCGTTGCTCGGTTTCGCGTTTCCGGCAACGCGCGCCTACGCCACGGAGGGACATCTGTTGCACAGCGGAAATCGGTGGCGCTACGAGAAGTTCTCGGGCCGCATCGGTGATAGCGATATCGCAGGCACCTTCCAGGTCGACACAGGTGGCGACCGCCCGGTGATTGAAGCGGAGCTGGTTTCCAGGTTGCTCGATGTCGCAGATCTTGGCCCGTTGATCGGCGCCAGGCGCGGCCGCATGCAAGCCGCCGCGCGGGCGGCGCCACCGCCTTCTCAAACCGCCACGCCCGCGGCAGCGCGCGTGCTGCCCGACCTGCCGTTCAATACCGAGCGCTGGAACAGCGTCGACGCGGACGTGAAATTGAATGCCGGGACGCTGCGCCGGGCGAAGGAGCTGCCGCTTGAAAACCTGGTGGCGCGCATGCGCCTGCGCGATTCCGTGCTGACGCTCGATCCGCTCCGCTTCGGCGTTGCCGGAGGTCGTCTCACCGCCCTGATTTCGCTGGATGGACGCACGGACCCGATCCAGGCGCGCACCCACGTGCGCGTGAGCAAACTTCGCATCGCCAAGCTTTTTCCCACGGTGGAACTGAACAAGGCCAGCGTTGGCGAGGTGAACGGCGAGTTCATTCTTGCGGGCGAGGGCAACTCCGTTGCTCGCATGCTCGCGAGTTCCAACGGCAAGGTGGGACTGGTCGTCGCCGGCGGCGAAATCAGCCAGCTGATGATGGAACAGATCGGCCTGCATCTCTGGGAAATACTGGAGCTGAAAGTGACCGGCGACAAGCTCGTCAAACTGCGCTGCGGGGTGGCCGATGTCGACGTCAAGGCAGGCACCATGCGCACCAATGCGCTGATCGTCGACACCGAGCTCACCACCATCGTCGGTACCGGCAGCGTCGATCTGGGACAGGAGAAGCTGGACCTGACGCTCACTCAGAAGACGAAACACCTCAGTCCCGTGACGCTGCGCAGTCCGATTCATGTCCGCGGCAGCTTTGCCAGGCCCGAGGTTGCAATCGACAAGGGGCGCATGGCCGCGCGCGCGCTCGGCGCGATCGGGCTGGGCATGCTCAATCCATGGCTGGCGCTGATTCCCCTGGTCGATGCCGGCCCGGGGAGCGACAGCGATTGCGGCCAACTTGCCCGCGATGCAAAAGCCTTGCCGCGTTGAGGCGCACCCACTTCTACAGCGTCCTGCAGACCAGATACTGATTGCTGCCGGTCTCGGCGTAGGCCGTCGCGGCCTGCTTCGCCACCGCCGGATTCGGTTCCGACTGCAATTGGGCGCGCACGCTGCCGCTCGAGGGCACGCCGTCGTCCAATTGCGCGTCGATCGCGAGCGCGATCTTGTCCGGCAGGTTGGCGGAGCACAGGATCAGGCCGGTGAAGCCGCCGGTGCCCGAGGCGTCGGCGCCAAGCACCGGGCCGATGGTCGCGCCCGCGTCGCCGACCTGCACCCCCACGAGGCCCGCGAGCGCATTGCTCGGCTGTCGCGCACCCGAGCCGGAGAGAAATCCCGCACGCCGCAGGTGATCCCACCACTGGCAGCTCTCCGGCGGCGAGGCGGCGGCGCAGTCGGCGTTGTAGCTCCCCGCCACCTGCCCGTTGCCGTTGCCCGAGACTGCTGCGGGCGCGACGGCCCAGCGCGCGGCGGCGCCGCCGTCATCGCCCGGCAGGGCGCGATAACGGTCCTGGAAACCGAGGTATCCGGCCGAGACACCGCTGAAATCGGCCACCACGTTCTTGATCTTCGCCTGCATGATCATTTCCTGCCCCTTGAGGATGCCGCCCAGCAGCAGGCC
>SCUH01000117.1 GCA_004298295.1 Betaproteobacteria bacterium
GCCGACGCCAAGCTCGGAGATGACCTGCTCGATCTTCAGCTTCGGGTTGGGCCGCATCGTTTCGGCCGCGGACCGGACCGCCTTCTGGTCCCTGGGCGTGAACGCGCGCAGCGCGTGCTGTACGCGGTTGCCCAGCTGCCCGAGCACCGACTCGGGAATGTCGAGCGGGTTCTGCGTCACAAAGAACACGCCCACGCCCTTCGAGCGGATGAGGCGCACCACCTGCTCGATCTTTTCGAGCAGCGCCTTGGGCGCCTCGTCGAACAGCAGGTGCGCCTCGTCGAAGAAAAACACCAGCTTCGGCTTGTCGGGATCGCCCACCTCGGGCAGCTGCTCGAACAGTTCCGCGAGCATCCACAGCAGAAAAGTCGAGTAGAGCTTCGGCGAATTCATCAGCCGGTCGGCGGCCAGGATGTTGACCACCCCCTTGCCGCTCTCGGTCTGCATCAGGTCGGCGATGTTGAGCATCGGCTCGCCGAAGAAACGGTCCGCGCCCTGGGATTCGAGCGCGAGCAGTCCGCGCTGGATGGCGCCGATCGAGGCGGCCGAGACGTTGCCGTACCCGGTGGTGAACTGCTGCGCATTGTCGCCCACGTACTGCAGCATCGCGCGCAGGTCTTTCGCGTCGAGCAGCAGCAGGCCGGCGTCGTCGGCGATCTTGAAAACGAGGTTGAGCACGCCCTCCTGGGTGTCGTTCAGCCCGAGCAGGCGCGCCAGCAGCAGCGGCCCCATGTCCGAGACCGTGGCGCGCACCGGGTGACCCGCTTCGCCGAAGACATCCCAGAACGTCACCGGGCAGGCGGCGAAATCCACCTTGACGCCGAGCGCCTTGATGCGCTCCGCCACCTTCGGATGGCTGCCGCCCGCCCTGGCGAGCCCCGAAAGGTCACCTTTCACGTCCGCCATGAAGACCGGCACGCCGATCGAAGACAGCTGCTGCGCGATCGTCTGCAAGCTGACTGTCTTGCCGGTGCCGGTGGCGCCCGTGATCAGGCCGTGGCGGTTGGCCAGCCCGGGGAGCAGATGCAGATCGGTCTTGCCGGATCTTGCGATCGGAAGTGGGGACGCCATCACGTAAAATTACCACATGGCCGGGCACAGCCGATGGGCGAACATCAAGCACCGCAAGGAGCGTTCCGACGCCAAGCGCGGCAAGGCTTTCACCAAGCTGATCAAGGAAATCACGGTCGCGGCCAGGCTCGGCGGGGGCGACGCCAACGCCAATCCGCGCCTGCGGCTCGCGCTCGAAAAAGCGCGCGCCGAGAACCTCCCGGGCGACAACATCCAGCGCGCCATCCAGCGCGGCACCGGCACGCTCGACGGCGCGTCCTACGAGGAAGTGCGCTACGAGGGCTACGGCGTCGGCGGTGCGGCGGTGATGATCGATTGCCTCACCGACAACCGCACCCGCACCGTGGCGGAGGTGCGCCACGCCTTTGCCAGGAATGGCGGCAACCTCGGTTCCGACGGTTCGGTGGCGTACCTCTTCAGGCACTGCGGCCAGTTCGTGTTCGCGCCCGGGTCGAACGAGGAAAAAATCATGGAAGCGGCGCTCGAGGCGGGCGCGGACGACGTGCTGACGAACGACGACGGCTCGATCGAGGTGGTGTGCGCGCCCGCGCACTTCGAGCGCGTGCGCGCGGGCCTCGAAACGGCGGGACTCAAGCCGGCGCTCGCGGACATCACGATGAAGGCCGCCGTCGAAAACGCGCTCACGGGCGAAGACGCGGCGAAATTGCGCCGACTCCTGGACGCGCTCGAGAATCTCGACGACGTGCAGGAGGTCTACACCAACGCCGATTTCGGCGAGGCGTGAACACGGCACACGAGCGCCCTCGGGCGCGGCGCATCCTCGGCATCGACCCGGGCCTGCGGGTCACCGGTTTCGGCGTCATCGAGCGCTCGGGCAGCCGCCTTGCCTACGTCTCGAGCGGCTGCGTGCGCTCGGGCGCGGGCGAACTCGCCGCGCGCCTGAAGGCGATCCTCGAAGGCCTGAACGAAGTCATCGCGCTGCACCGGCCGGGCGAGGTGGCGATCGAAAAAGTGTTCGTCAACGTCAACGCGCAGTCGACGCTCGCGCTCGGGCAGGCGCGCGGCACGGCGATCTGCGCCGCGGTGCTCGCGGGGCTGCCGGTCGCCGAGTACACTGCGCTGCAGGTCAAACAGTCGGTCGTCGGCAAAGGGCATGCCGCAAAGGATCAGGTGCAGCACATGGTGAGGCGCTTGCTCGCGCTGCCCGGGGATCCGAGCCCGGACGCGGCGGACGCACTCGCCTGCGCCATCTGCCACGCGCACGGCAGTGCGCTCGGCGGCCTGTCCACGCGCGGCCTGCGCATGAAGCGCGGACGACTCGTATGATCGGACGCCTCACCGGCCGGCTCGTCGCCCGCCACCCGCCGCAGGTGTTGCTGGACGTGGGCGGCGTGGCCTACGAAGTCGACGTGCCGATGAGCACCTTCTACAACCTGCCCGGCACGGGCGAAGCGGTGACGCTGCACACCCATCTGCTGGTGCGCGAAGATGCGCACACGCTCTACGGCTTCGCGACGCTCGATGAGCGCACCGCGTTCCGGCAGCTCATCCGCATCTCGGGCATCGGCGCGCGCACGGCGCTTGCCGTGCTGTCGGGGCTTTCGGTGAGCGAGCTCGCGCAGGCGGTGGCGCTGCAGGAGAGCGCGCGCCTCACCAAGGTCCCGGGCATCGGCAAGAAGACCGCCGAGCGGCTGCTGCTGGAGCTCAAAGGCAGACTCGTGGAGGCCTTGCCGGGTTCCGGCGCCGCCGCCGCGCCGGACAGCTCGAGCGCCGACATTCTTCATGCGCTGCTGGGGCTCGGCTACAGCGAAAAGGAAGCGCTCGCCGCGGTCAAGGCGCTGCCGCCGGGCGCGGCGCTCGCCGAGGGCATCCGGGCCGCGCTGAAGGCGCTGGCGAGGGGCTGAAATGGCGATCGAAACCGACCGCCTGATCTCCGCCAAGCCGTCTTCCGCGCAGGAAGGGGAGATCGAGCGCTCGCTCAGGCCGACCTCGCTCGCCGATTACGTCGGCCAGGCGAAGGTGAAGTCGCAGTTCGAGATCTTCATCCAGGCCGCGCGCCAGAGAAGCGAGGCGCTCGATCACGTGCTGCTCTTCGGCCCGCCGGGCCTGGGCAAGACCACGCTCGCGCACATCGTCGCGCGCGAGCTCGGCGTCAACCTGCGGCAGACCTCCGGCCCGGTGCTCGAGCGCCCGGGGGATCTCGCTGCGCTGCTCACCAACCTCGAGCCGCGCGACGTGCTGTTCATCGACGAGATCCATCGCCTCTCGCCGGTGGTAGAGGAAATCCTCTATCCGGCGCTCGAGGACTACCAGATCGACATCATGATCGGCGAGGGGCCGGCGGCGCGCTCGATCAAGCTCGACCTGCCGCCGTTCACGCTGGTGGGCGCCACGACGCGCGCCGGCATGCTGACC
>SCUH01000118.1 GCA_004298295.1 Betaproteobacteria bacterium
GGCGGTCATGCCGCGGTTGTAGAGCACTTCGCCGATGTCTTCCTTCTTGCCGGTGCCCTGGCCCTTGTCGTGCACGTATTTCAGGATGTCCTTGTGCACCGCGCCGCGTCCGGCCGGCGCGAGAAACACGAGCGAACTGTAGCCCTTGGCGCCTTCGCCGGCGGGCGTGACATCGGGCTCGGCACCCGACCACCACACGCCGTACAGCTTCTCGCGCGGATAACCGGTGGCGACGGCCTCCTTGATCGAGGTCGAATTCATCACCCCCCAGCCCCAGAGGAAGACGTAGTCCGGGCGCTGCTGGCGGATCTGCAGCCAGGTCGCCTTCTGCTCGACGCCGGGGTGCGTCACCGGCAGCAGCAGCAGCTCGTAGCCGTGCATCTTGGCGCGCTCCTGCAGCAGCGCGATCGGCTCCTTGCCGTAGGGCGAGTCGTGATAGACGAGCGCGATCTTCTTGCCCTTCAGCTTGTCGAGCCCGCCTTCCTTCTTGCCGATGTGCTGGATCAGCATGTCGGCCGCGGACCAGTAGGTGCCGCCGAGCGGGAAGTTCCAGCCGAACACCGTGCCGTCGACCGAGTCGGCGCGCCCGTAGCCGGCGGTGATGATGGGAATCTTGTCGGCGAAGGTCTTGTCGGTGACCGCGAACGTGATCCCGGTGGACAGCGTATGGAACGCGGTGGCGCCAGTCGGTCCCTTGCCCTTCAGGCGCTCATAGCACTCGACGCCCTTGTCCGTGGCGTAGCCGGTCTCGCATTCCTCGAACGTGATCTTGACGCCGTTGATGCCGCCGTCGCGCGCATTCACCAGCTTCAGGTAATCGACGTAGCCGTTGGCAAAGGGAATGCCGTTCGGCGCATAGGCACCGGTGCGGTACGACAGCACGGGGAAGAACTGCTCCTTGGCCTGCGCCTGCGCCTGCGCGCTGCTCAAGGCCGCCACCGCGGCGGCGACCGCCATGACGGCTGTCCGCAATCCGGACCTGGGGTTGAGTCTCATCTGCATCCTCCTTAGGTTGCCGCGGATATCGCCGCGGTTGCGAAACCATGATAAACCCGCCCCGCTCAATGCGGGAACGGCCAGAGCCGGAGCTTCTCCTTGCCGATCGCCCACAGCCGCGCCAGCCCGTTCGGCTCGACGATCAGGAACACCACGATCAGCGCGCCGAAAATCATGAAGGCGAGGTGTGAAGCCATTGCGGTCGAGATGGGTATGCCGAGCCACAGCGGGATCTGGTCCAGCAGGATCGGCAGGATCACGATGAACGCCGCGCCGAAGAAGCTGCCCAGGAGCGATCCCATGCCGCCGATGATGATCATGAACAGCAGGTTGAGCGACATGTTCAGGTTGAACGCGAGCGGCTCCCACGAGCCGAGGTGAACGAAGCCCCACAGCGCGCCGGCGACGCCGCAATAGAACGAGCTGATGGCGAAGGCGGTGAGCTTGGCGTAGACCGGGCGGATGCCGATCACCTCGGCGGCGACATCCATGTCGCGCATCGCCATCCAGGAGCGCCCGAGGTGGCTGCGCACCAGGTTCTTGGCGACGAGCGTGAACACCACCACCACGCCGAGCAGAAAGACGTATTTCTCCACCGGCGCGTCGATCGTCCAGCCGAACAGCTCCACCGGCGCGGTCGACACCGAGCCCGAGTGCGCGTAGTTGGTGAACCACTTCACTCGCGCGAACAGCCAGTCCATGAAGAACTGCGCGGCGAGCGTCGCCACCGCGAGGTACAGACCCTTGATGCGCAGGCTCGGGATGCCGAACAGCATGCCCACCGCCGCCGCGATCAGGCCGGCGAGCACCAGCACGACCAGGAAATTGAGCTGCGGCACGCGCAGCGCGAGGTTGTAGGCCGCGTACGCCCCGACCGCCATGAACGCGGCGTGGCCGAGCGAGATCTGGCCGCAGTAGCCCACCAGCAGGTTGAGCCCGATCGCGGCGAGCGCCAGGATGAGGAACGGGATCACGATCGACAGAAACAGGTAGTCGCTCGCCACGAACGGCACGATGACGAAGGCGAACGCGAGCAGGCCGAAGACGAACACGCGGTCCTGCAGGATCGGCAGCATCTGCTGGTCCGACGCGTAGCTCGACTTGAACTGGCCGTTTTCGCGGTAGAGCATGCGCTAGACCCGGTCGATGTGCTTTTCGCCGAAGAGGCCCTCGGGCCGCACCAGCAGAAAGAGCAGCGCCAGCATGTACGCGAACCAGTTCTCGATGCCGCCGCCGGCGAGGTCGAACGCCTTCACCATCACCGGGCCGAGGAAGACTTCGGCCATCTTCTCGCCGACACCGATGATGAGGCCACCGACGATCGCCCCCGGCACCGAGGTGAAGCCGCCGAGGATCACCACCGGCAAGGCCTTGAGCGCCACCAGGGAAACCGAGAACTGCACGCCGAGCTTCGCGCCCCAGATCACGCCCGCCACCAGCGCCACCAGGCCCGCCACCGACCAGACGATGACCCAGATGCGGTTGAGCGGGATG
>SCUH01000119.1 GCA_004298295.1 Betaproteobacteria bacterium
CTGCACGTCGTGCTGCCAGGCGATTTTCGTGAGCTCGCCCAGCGTGCGCAGCTCCGAGAGCTGCGCCTCGTCGTTGGCGTCGTAGCCGGAGCCCGGCCGCAGGCCGTCGCCGAGCGAGAAGCTGACGTCGTAGGCCTTCATGATTGCGCAGATGTCCTCGAAGTGCGTGTAGAGGAAACTCTCGCGATGGTGCGCGAGGCACCACTTGGCCATGATCGAGCCGCCGCGCGAGACGATCCCCGTCATGCGTTTCGCCGTCAGCGGCACATAGCGCAGCAGAACGCCGGCGTGGATGGTGAAGTAATCGACGCCCTGCTCGGCCTGCTCGATCAGCGTGTCGCGGTAGATCTCCCAGGTGAGGTCCTCCGCCTTGCCATCCACTTTCTCGAGCGCCTGGTAGATGGGCACGGTGCCGATGGGCACCGGCGAGTTGCGGAGGATCCACTCGCGCGTCTCGTGGATATGCTTGCCCGTGGACAGGTCCATCACCGTGTCGCCGCCCCAGCGGATGGCCCAGGTCATCTTTTCCACCTCCTCGCCGATGCCCGAGGAGACCGCGGAATTGCCGATGTTGGCGTTCACCTTCACCAGGAAATTGCGGCCGATGACCATCGGCTCCGATTCCGGGTGGTTGACGTTGGCGGGAATGATGGCGCGGCCGCGCGCCACTTCGCTGCGCACGAACTCCGGGGTGATGACCTCCGGTATGGAGGCGCCGAAACTCTCTCCCGGGTGCTGTTTCAGCAGCAATTCCAGCATCTTCGCGCCGGTCTTGCCGCTCGCCTTCAGGCTCTCGATGTAGTGCTCGCGCTGCAGGTTCTCGCGCAGCGCGATGAACTCCATCTCCGGGGTGACGATCCCCCGCCTCGCGTAGTGCATCTGCGTGACGTTCCGGCCCGCCTTCGCCCGGCGCGGCGCGCGCTTGAGATTGAAGCGCAACTCCGCCAGCCGCGGGTCGTTCAGCCGCTCGACGCCGTAGCGCGACGACGGGCCCGGCAGCACTTCCGTGTCGCCGCGCTCCTCGATCCACGCCTGGCGCAGGGGCGCGAGCCCCGAGCGGATGTCGATGCGCAGCGCCGGATCGGTGTAGGGCCCGGAGCAGTCGTAGACGGTGATCGGCGGGTTCTTCTCGCCGCCGAACAGGCTCGGCGTGTCGGCCTGCGAGATCTCGCGCATCGGCACGCGGAGGTCGGGCCGCGAGCCTTCGATGTAGACCTTGCGCGAGGCCGGCAGCGACTGCACCGCCGCCGCATCGACCTGCGCGGTCGCAGCTAGAAACTTCGGATTGGCGTTCATGGCGCGCTCCTCGGTATCGCAGGGGCAGGACCATGGTGGCGGAAGCCGGGACTCACGCTTCCCTCCGGCGGCATTACCCGCGTCAGGTTCCTTGGGTATCTCTCACCCGGTCGCCGCTGCACTGGCCGGCGCCAGGACCCCTGCGTATCCGGTCAAACATACTCCAGGTGCTTGCCGCTTGACAACCAATCCTGCGCCGGCCCCGCCGGGGATTCGCCGCGCGCATCGCTTGCGCCAGATCAAGCCCGTATAATTGTGTTTTTGCAGTATCTTCCCGCATGAACCTCGAACTAGCCCGCCACAACATGGTCGAGCAGCAGATCCGGCCATGGGAAGTGCTCGACCAGGACGTGCTCGACCTGCTGTACGCGGTGCCGCGGGAAGAGTTCGTTCCCCCCGCCTGCCGCAATCTCGCCTTTGCCGACCTGGAAATCCCCATCGGGGACGAGGGCGAGCGCATGTGGGCGCCAAAAATCGAAGCGCGCGCGCTGCAGGCGCTGGCGCTCAAGCGCACGGATCGCGTCCTCGAGATCGGTACCGGCAGCGGCTATCTCACCGCGCTGCTCGCGCATCGCGCGGCACACGTCTACTCGGTGGAGATCCGCCCGGCGCTGGCCGCCTTCGGCCGCGCCAACCTCGAGCGCCACGGTGCCGACAACGTGACGCTTGCAATCGGCGACGGTGCGCGCGGCTATCCGGCGTGGGCGCCCTACGACGTCATCGTGCTCACCGGCTCGACCCCGGTGCTGCCGCGGACGTTCCTCGAGAGCCTGGCACCGGGCGGGCGGCTGTTCGCCGTGGTGGGCGATGCCCCCATCATGAGCGTGCAAATCGTGCACTGCGCCGCGCCCGGAACCTATCGCACCACGGAAATTTTCGAGACCGTGCTCGCCCCGCTCGCGAACTGCGAGCAGCCGGCGCGTTTCCGGTTTTGAGCAGGAGCCGCGACATGCACCGCATTCTTGCCTGCAGCCTTCTGGCGCTGCCGCTCGCCGCGTCGGCACAGGGTCTCACGCAGGTTTATCAGGACGCCAAGGCGTACGACGCGCAGTACGCCGCGGCGCGCTTCAGCCTCCAGGCCGGGCTGGAAAAACTGCCGCAGGGCCGCGCGCTCATCCTGCCGACGCTCAACCTCTCGGCCAATGCGACCAACTCGCGCCTCGATTCCGAGCCGCATAACGCCTCCGTATCATCGAACTTCTTGCGCGACACGCGCGCCCACGGCTATACGCTGTCGTTTTCACAGCCGCTCTACCGGAAGCAGAATTTCATCCAGTACGACCAGGCCGGGTACCAGGTGAAGCAGGCCGAAGCCGTGTTCTCCCAGGCCGGCCAGGACCTCATCGTGCGCGTGGCGCAGGCCTATTTCGACGTGCTCGCCTCCGAGGACACGCTGGCGCTGGTGCGCGCGCAGAAAGCCGCCATTTCGGAGCAGCTGGCGCAGGCGAAGCGCAACTTCGAGGTCGGCACCGCGACCATCACCGACACGCACGAAGCGCAGGCGCGCTTCGATCTTGCCGCGGCGCAGGAAATCGCGGCGCAGAACGATCTCGATGCCAAGAAGCGCGCGCTGCAGCTGCTTACCGGCAAGGAATATGCCACGCTCAAGCCGCTGCGCGCTGAGGTCAAGCTTTCGCCGCCGGAACCCAGCCGCATGGACGACTGGGTCGGGCTGGCGGAGAAGCAGAGCTATCCGGTGCAGATCCAGGAGCTGGCGGCCGAGATCGCGCAGCTCGAAGTGCAGCGCAACGCCGCCGGCCACCACCCGACGCTGGACCTGGTGGCGAGCTACGGCTGGACCTCGCAAACCGGTTCTCAGCTCACCACCGCCGGCTCGAACCTCACCACCGGCACGCTCGGTCTGCAGCTCGGGCTGCCGTTGTACGCCGGCGGCGCGATCAGTTCGCGCGAGCGCGAGGCCGCGGCCATCTTCGAGAAGTCGCGCCAGGACCTGGAAAACGCGCGCCGCTCGGCGGCACTGGCGACGCGCCAGTCCTACCTCGCGGTCATCAACGGAGTCGCACAGGTCGGCGCGCTCGAGCAGGCGCTGGTCTCGAGCCAGAGCGCGCTCGACTCGAACAAGCTCGGCTACGAGGTGGGCGTGCGCATCAATATCGACGTGCTGAACGCGCAGCAGCAGCTGTTTTCGACGCGGCGCGATCTCGCCGTGGCCCGTTACAACACCATCACGAACCACCTGCGGCTCAAGTCGGCTGCCGGGTCGCTGCGGGAAGAGGACCTCGAGCTGGTCAATCGCGCGCTGGCGCCCTGAGAACGCGGCGGCAGACTTCAAGATGGCGCTCGGTTGCGCCGCGGTGCGCGGCGCAGAGCCGTTTCCCCGCTTGCGCCATGCGCTCGCGTCGCGGCCGGTCGGCGCATAGCGCGAGGGCCGCGCGCACCGCTTCACGGGCGTCAGCGCATTGCAACGCCGCGCCCGACTCGAGCGCGAGGCGCGTGGCATCGGCAAAGTTGTACATCGACGGGCCGAGCACCACCGGCGTGCCGGCCGCGCAGCCCTCGATCAGGTTCTGGCCGCCGAGCGGCGCGAACGAGCCGCCGATGACAGCCACGTCCGCCGCGGCAAAGTAGAACGCCATCTCGCCCAGGGTGTCGCCGAGGTACAGGCGATCGCGCGCACCGGGCGTCTCGCCGCGGCTTCTGCGCCCAAGCGCCTGCGTTTCAGCGCGCAACAGCCGCGCCACTTCGTCGAAACGCTGCGGATGGCGCGGCACGACCAGCACCAGGGTTTCGCCGACAGGGCCGCGCAGCGCTTCGAGCAGCAGGCGTTCCTCGCCTTCGCGCGTGCTGGCGAGCAACAGCACCGGGCGGCCGAGCGCCCGGCGCCAGGCGATCCCCTCGGCCGCTCGCGCGGCGTCGGGCACGAGGTCGAATTTCAGGTTGCCGGCGACCACGACGCCGCTTGCGCCCAGGGCTGCGAGGCGCACCGCATCGGCCTCACCTTGGGCGCACACCGCGGCAAGACCCGCGAAGGCCGGCCGTGACAGGCCGCCCCAACGCGCGTAGCCGTGAGCCGAGCGCTCCGACAGGCGCGCGTTCGCGAGCACGAGCGGCACCGCATAGTCGCGGCAGGCCGCGAGCAGGTTGGGCCAGATTTCGGTTTCCATCAGCAGCCCCAGGCGCGGGCGATAGTGCTCCAGGAAGCGTTGCACGGCAGCGGGGAAGTCATACGGCAACCAGGCGCGCAGCACCGACTCGCCGTAGACCTGCTTCACGGTGGCGCGCCCCGCGGCCGTCATGCAGGTGACCAGCACGGCATGGTCGGCGAATTCGGTCTGCAGCGCGCGCACCAGCGGTTCCGCGCCGCGCGCTTCACCAACCGAGACGGCGTGCAGCCAGATCACTGGACGTTCCGACACGGACTTGTACACGCCGAAGCGTTCGCGCAGGTGCCGCCGATAGCCGGGCTCCCGCCGGCCTCGCCACCAGAGCTTGAGCACTACCAGCGGCAGCGCTGCGTACAGTGCCAGCGAATAGGCGATGCGCCAGATCACATCAATTCCTCGAGGCATCCCAGCACCTGTGCCGGCGGCGGCGGCGCGCCCGCGGTGCCGAGGTTGCGCGCGCGCGAACTGCCGTACAACCCCGTCAGGGCGGGATCGGTAGCGCAATAGATCCCGACCACCGCAGCACCCGCCGCGACGGCGAGATGCGTCAGGCCGGTGTCGACTCCGGCGACGCCGCGCGCCGCTCGCAGCAGGCGCGCCAGCTCGCGCAGCGACATGCGCTCGGGAACCTCGGCGCCGGGAATCGCGACCGCCAGCCGGGCGCAGCGCGCGCGCTCGGCCTCGCTGCCCCACGGCAGCAGCGGCTGCAGGCCGCGCGCGGCAAGCGCACGTCCGAGCGCTATCCAATGCGCATCGGCCCAGAGCTTGTCATCGCGGCTGCTCATCGTCAGCAGCACGACGTATCCGGTGCGCCCTTCGCCTGACGCGGGCGTTTCGAGCCGCAATCCGTAGTCGCATCCGCCCGGCACCGCGTAGCCGAGCGCTGCGGCCGCCAGCTGCCGGTTGCGCTCGACGGCGTGCTGGCCGCGGGCGATCGCGTGGCGCACGTCGTAGACACCGGCGGCGAGCGGCTCGCGCAGGCTGGCGCGATCCATGCCGTGCTTGCGGCCCGCGGCGAGCGCGCACAGCAGCGCGCTCTTGACGAGGCCCTGCGTGTCGATGACCGTGTCGTAGGCCTCGCCGCGCAGCATCCGGCGCAGCGCGCGCATCTCGGACCACACCGCCGGATCCCACAGCGCGCTGCGCCAACGCCGCACGGCTACCGGGATTACGCGCCGCACCGCGGCGTGCAGCGCGGCGATTTCGGCGAACGGCTCCTCCACCAGCCAATCGATCGCGGCTTGCGGCACGCAGCGCGCGACGTCGCTCACTGCGGGGCCGTTGTGCACCACGTCGCCGAGCGAGGAGGTCTTGACGAAAAGGATGCGCGGCACGGAACCGGGTCGCCCCGAGGGGGTGGGCTAAAATACCGCCTTGTGGAGCGAAGATTCTAACCGGAAACTCCCTTGCCCCAGCCGCTCTCGGTCGTTCTCATCGCGCAGAACGCGGCCGCGCAATTGCCGCAGTGCCTTGCGAGCGCGGCGTTTGCGGACGAGATCGTGCTCGTCGACTCGGGCAGCAGCGACGGCACGGCGGAACTCGCCAGCCGCTGCGGCGCGCGCGTGCTGCACAAGGAGTGGCTCGGTTTCGGCCGCCAGAAGCAGTACGCGGTCGAGCAGGCACGCCATGACTGGGTGCTGTGTCTCGATGCCGACGAACGCGTGTCCGCGCAACTCGCGGCAGGCATCCGGCAGGCGCTCGAGGCGCCCGCCGCGCCGGTCTACCGCATGGCGCGGCGCAACCGCTTTCTCGGCCGCTGGCTGCGCCACGGCGAGGGCTACCCCGACTGGAGCGTGCGCCTGTTCGACCGGCGCCAGGCGCGCTGGAGCGACGACGCGGTGCACGAGAAGGTGCTCTTCGCGGTGACCCCCGCGACGCTCGCCGGCGACCTGCTGCACGAATCGGCCGAGGATCTCGGGCGCTATTTCGAAAAGCAGAACCGCTACAGCGCGCTCGCCGCGCGCCAGCTGCACGAACGCGGGCGCAGCGCCGGGATTGCGGAGCTGCTGCTCTCGCCGCTGGTGCGGTTCGTCAAGTTCTACCTGCTGCGCCTGGGATTCCTCGACGGAGTGCCGGGGCTGGTGCACATCGCCATCGGCTGCGCCGCGAGCTTTCTGAAGTACGCCAAGCTGATCGAGCTGCAGCGCGCAAGGCCCGCGCCATGAAGGTGCTGCTCACCGGCGCGGCGGGGTTCATCGGCATGCATTGCGCCGAGCGCATCGCAGCGCGCGGTGATGCGGTCACCGGCGTCGACAATCTCTCGCCCTACTATTCGGTGGAACTGAAGCAGGCGCGTCTCGAGCGGCTGCGCGCGCAGGATGCCTTTTGCTTCGAGCGGCTCGACCTCGCCGATGCCGGCGCGCTCGAAGCGTTGTTCGCTGCGGTGAAACCCGACCTCGTGCTGCACCTCGCGGCGCAACCGGGCGTGCGCTACTCGCTCGAGAATCCCGGCAGCTACGTCGCCGCCAACCTGGTCGGCTTCGCCAACCTGCTCGAATGCTGCCGGCGGCATGCGCCCAAGCATCTCGTCTACGCCTCCAGCTCGAGCGTGTACGGCGGCAACACGAAACTGCCGTGGTCCGAGGCGGACAATGTCGATCACCCGGTCAGCCTGTACGCCGCGACCAAGAAATCCAACGAGCTCCTGGCGCACGTCTACAGCCACCTCTTCGGCCTGCCGACCACGGGACTGCGGTACTTCACGGTGTACGGTCCCTGGGGCCGGCCCGACATGTCGCCGATGCTGTTTGCGCGCGCCATCATGGATGGACAGCCGATCGACGTCTTCAACCAAGGCGACATGCAACGCGACTTCACCTACATCGACGATGTGGTCGAGGCCACGCTGCGCGTGCTCGACGAGCCCGCGGCGCCCGATGCGGCATTCGATTCCGATGCGCCCGACCCGGCGACCAGCCGGGCGCCATGGCGCGTCTACAACATCGGCAATCACCGGCCGGTGCCGCTGCTCGATTACATCGCCGCGCTGGAGCGCGCGCTCGGCCGCACCGCCATCAAGCGCATGCAGCCGATGCAGCCGGGCGACGTGCAGGCGACCTATGCCGAGACCACGCGGCTTGCCGACGCGGTGGGTTTTGCGCCTTCGACGGCGCTGGAAGACGGGCTGGCGAAATTCGCGCAGTGGTTCAAGCGCCATTACGGCTATC
>SCUH01000120.1 GCA_004298295.1 Betaproteobacteria bacterium
GGATGAACTGGAAGTGGCGGTGCAGTACGTCCAGAACGCGCTGCAGCACGGCTCCGATCTCATGCGCCTCGTATGGAACCCCGCCAAGGTGGGGCCGTGAACGCAGCCCGGCTCACCGTTTGTGAAAGAACATGAGCATTGAAGCGGTCCTGTTCGACGCCGATGGCGTGGTGCAACGCCCGAGCGTCTGGTGGCGACAGGCGTTCGCGCGGCTCCTCGGGACCACCGACGCGGTACGGCTCGACGCCTTCGTTCGGGATTTCGATTCCGCCGAGCGCCCGGCCCTCAGCGTTTCCACGGGTTTCGAGGATGCCCTCGCCTCGGTGCTCGAGCGCTGGAACCGCGCGGGACAGCTGCATGAGGTCCTGCAGATCCTTACAACCATCGAGATCTACGACGACGTCCTCGACGCCGTCCAGGCGCTCCGCCATTCGGGCATGCCCTGTCACCTCGCGACCAATCAGCAGGCCCACCGCGCGCGGCACATGTCCGAAGTCATGGCATACCGCGAGCTGTTCGACCGCGAATTCTACTCCTGCCACGTCGGCGCCGCGAAGCCCGAAGTGGCGTACTTCTCGACTATCCTTCGCGAGCTGGATCTTCCTGGACGGTCGGTGCTTTTCCTGGATGACCGCGAGGAGAACGTGGCGGCCGCCAACCATGCAGGGCTGCGCGCAGCGGTCTATGACGGCAGCGACGGCGCGACGGCACTGCGGCGCGTGCTGCTAGATTTCGGCCTGAAATTCTGAAATACAACCGCCGGACCCCATGCCCGATCCGGAACCATGAGCCGGCCCGCGTCGGCGTAGTTACCCGCGTCAAACACCAGCAGAGTCCGGCAGGAACGCCCTCACCCACAATAGCCCCGCGATCGTCTTCGCATCCGTGATGCGCCCGTCGCGGATCATCGCGATCGTCTCCTCGAACGGCAGCGCCAGCACTTCGAGGAACTCCCCGGCGTCGAGCCTCGCCGCGCGCTGTTCGAGCCCCTTCGCGAGCCAGAGCTCGATCGACTCGTCCGAATACGCGACGGTGGGGTGGATCACGCCGAGCCGCGTCCACTCGCGCGCGACGTAGCCCGTCTCTTCCTGCAATTCGCGCTTCGCGGTCTCGAAATGCGGCTCCTGCGGCTCGAGCTTCCCGGCCGGGATCTCGAGGAAATCGCGCCCGTGCGGATAGCGGTGCTGGCGCTCCATGACGACGCGCCCGTCATCCAGCAGCGCGACGATCGCGACCGCGCCCGGATGGCGCACGTACTCGCGCACCGTTTCGCTGCCGTCGGGCAGCCGCACCACGTCGCGCTGCAGGCTGAGGAAGCTCCCGGCGTAGAGCTCCTCGCCGCAAACGCAGTGCTCGGTGAGATCCTTCCCCTTCATTGCCATCACCCTAGCGGCACCACGGCGAGCGCTGGATGATCGCCTGGCACTCGCCCGACTTGCGCTGCTCCGGCGACACCGAGCGCAGCGGCTCGCCGCTTTGCACGCGCTTCCAGTGCTCGCTCCAGGCGCGGTACTGCTCGCCCGGCTGGCCGCGCCCCTTCGCCTCCTTGGCGCCCCACAGCCCCTGGCTGTTGAAGCTGAACACCGGGATCAGGTCGGGGCGGTTGGAGGCGGGCTGCACGCTCTGGTTGATGTTGTCGAGGATGAAGGGTTCCGCATCCGGGCTGGGGTAGTAGGCGAGCACCATGTGCGCGCCGGTGAAAGTGCCGCGCTGGTAGACCGCGTAGACGATGCGCAGCTTCGCCTCGGCGACGCCGAGCGCCCTGAGCGAAAAGAACTTGGCGATGGAGAAGTCCTCGCAGTCGCCGCCGTCGTTGGCGAGGAACTCGACCGGTCGCGACCAGAAGTCCTCCGCGCACCACATCACCGGGTCGCAGTAGAACGGCGTCTCGTGGATGAAGTCGTTGACGAGTTTCAGCTTCTCCGGCTCGGGGAGCGCCTTGTTCTGCGCCGAGACCTGCAGCTCGCGCCAGCCGCCGAGGCGCCGTTTGATGATGCTGCGCTCGGTATCCGTGGTGGCGACGCCGGCGATGATTTTCTCGATCTCGGCCTCGGTCACCGTGCCCGGGTCGGCCGCGAAGGCCGCGAGCGCCACCCCCAGCAGCAGGCCGCCTGCCCCCCGGAACACGATTCGCCTGCGCGCGCGCACGCGGCGGGATTATAGGCTCTTGATGGCGGCGAAGCAGAGCCACATCAGCGGCTGCGGCACGATGCCGATCGCCAGCAGCGCGAGGCCGTTGGCCGAGAGCAGCACGCGCGCGTCGCGCGCGCCGCCGATCGCCGGCGCGCCCGCCGCGGCGTCGTCGAAATACATCAGCTTGACCACGCGCAGGTAGTAGAACGCCCCGACCAGCGACAGCAGCACCGCGACCACCGCGAGCCACAGCTGCCCGGCGGCGATCGCCGCCGAGAGCACCGACAGCTTGGCGTAGAACCCGGCGGTCGGCGGCACGCCGGCGAGCGAGAACATCAGCAGCAGCATGATGAAGGCGTGCCAGGGGCTGCGCCGGTTGAGCCCTTTCAGGTCGTCGAGCTGGTCGCACTCGTAGCCCTTGCCGGAGAGGTGCACCAGCATGCCGAAGGCGCCGAGCGACATCAGCACATAGACCACGGTGTAGAACATCGCCGCGGCGTAGGCATCGGCCGCGTTGAGCCAGTTCCCGCTCACCACCCCCGAGAGCAGGCCGAGCAGCATGAAGCCCATGTGCGCGATGGTCGAATACGCCAGCATGCGCTTGACGTTGGTCTGCGCGATGGCCGTGATGTTGCCCACCGCCATCGACAGCACCGAGAGGATCACCAGCATCTGCTGCCAGTCGGCGGCGAGGTCGAGCAGCCCGTTCACCAGCAGGCGCACCGCCATGGCGAAGGCCGCGAGCTTGGGCGCCGAACCGATCACCAGCGTCACCGCGGTGGGCGCGCCCTGGTAGACATCCGGGATCCACATGTGGAACGGCACCACGCCGAGCTTGAAGGCGAGCCCCGAGACCAGGAACACCAGCCCGAAGACGAGGAAGGTGCGCTCGGCGCTGCTCGCCTGCAGGTTGGCGACCTGCCGGGCGACCTCGGTGATGCTGAGCGTGCCGGTGGCGCCGTAGATCATCGACATGCCGTAGAGCAGCAGCCCCGAGGCGAGCGCGCCGAGCACGAAGTACTTCATCGCCGCTTCGGTCGAGACGGCGGAATCGCGGTTCAGCGCCACCAGGGCATACAGGCACAGCGACAGCAGCTCAAGCCCCAGGTAGAGCGTGAGGAAGCTGTTGGCGCTCATCATCACCATCATGCCGAGCAGCGCAAACAGCAGCAGCGTCAGGAACTCGCCCTTGAGCAGCCCGCGGTCGTGGAGGTAGTCGCGCGAATAGGCGAGCGCGAGCGCCACCGCGATGATGCCGCAGAGCTTCAGCACGTGCGCCATCAGGTCGGCGACGTACAGGCCGTTGAAGGCGTACACCAGCGCGCCGCCGGTGCCCACCAGCAGGAACAGCGTCGCCGCCGCCGTGCCGGCGAGCACGAGGCCGGCGAAGCGCACGCTCGCCACGCGCCGCTCGCTCTTCACCAGCAGGTCGAACAGCATCAGCGCGCAGGCGCCCAGCAGCAGCACGATCTCGGGCAAGGCCGGCAGGAGATCGGGAAGCGTGTTTTTCATGCCGGGCTCACAGCTTGGGCAGCGCCACGTGGCGCAGCAGGTCGTTGACCGCGGCGTGCATCACCTCGGTGAAAGGCAGCGGATACACTCCCATCCACAGCACCGCCGCGGCCAGCACGCCGAGCACCAGCAGCTCGCGCCCGTTCAGGTCCTTGAGCGCCGCCACGTGGTCGTTCGCCACGGCGCCGAAAATCACGCGCTTGTACATCCACAGCGTGTACGCGGCGCCGAAGACGAGCGTCGTCCCGGCGGCGAAGGCGATCCAGAAACTGGCCTGCATCGCGCCCATGATCACCATGAACTCGCCGACGAAGCCCGAGGTCCCCGGCAGGCCGCTGTTGGCCAGCGCGAACAGCATCATCAGCGAGGCGAACTTCGGCATCGGGTTCACCACGCCGCCGTAGTCGGC
>SCUH01000121.1 GCA_004298295.1 Betaproteobacteria bacterium
CCATGTTCGTCGGCACCGGGCTCAAGCGCCTGCAGATGTGCGGCGACTGTCGCGTCGTCGACCTGATGGAATCGAAGAGCGAGGCGTCGATTTTCGATTTCCCCGCCAAGCGATGACCGCGCCGGACGTGGCACCGGAGGATCTGGCGCGGGCCGACCTCTACGCGCTGTTGGCGCAGCTGTTTTACGCACCGCCGGAGGGCGCGCTGCTGCAGGCGCTCGCGGAGATGCATCGGGCCGATGCCGCCGGGGAAGTCTCTGCGCTGGCCGGGCCCTGGCTTGAGTTGGCGCGCCGCGCGGCGGACGCCGATCCGGACAGGGTGCGTGAGGAATACGAATCGCTGTTCATAGGCACCGGCCGCGCCGAGGTGACGCCGTACACCGCGGCCTACACGCTGACGAGCGCGCTCGCCAATCCCTTGGTGGAGATCAGGGAATTTCTCGATGCCCAGGGCCTGGCGCGCAAGCAGTCCGTGCACGAGCCGGAAGACCACATTGCCGCGCTTTGCGAGGTGATGCGCCATCTGATCCTGCGGGACGATGCGGCAGCGCAGCGAAAACTGTTCGAGAGTTTTCTCTGGCCGGCCGCGAGTGGTTTGTGCGACGCAATATCCAGCCACCGGAACGCGCGCTTCTACGCGGCCGCCGCGCGGTTCGCAAAAACCTTCTTCGAACTTGAGCACGCCGCATTTGATATGGATTAACATTCTCCAGCTTCGCAACTTGTGTTAGTGATGTGGGGGCAGGCGCGCGAGCGACTCCGTGGCGCGCCATGACTAAAACGAGGAGGCCGACATGAGCGAGCGTACACCGCGCCTTTCCCGGCGCAATTTCCTGCTGACAATGGGTGCGGGCGGCACGGCCGCAGCAGCGGCGATCGTGGCGAAGACAGCGCCGACGAATTCCACGCCCGTCGCAGCGAAGCGCGGCAGCGGCGGCTACCAGGAATCGGCGCACGTGCGCAACTACTACCGCACGACCAAAGTCTGAGGAGCCGCCATGCTGCTCACGAGAAAAGCGGATGCAATCCTGAATCGCCGGGCGCGGCTCGCGCGGGGCCTCTCCGGAACCCTCGCGAAGACGCTCGACCGGCGCGCGTTCCTGCGGCGTTCCGGCATCACGCTGGGCGCCGGCGCGGTCGCTGCGCAGCTGCCGTTCAACATGATCGGCACGGCGGAGGCGGCAAAGGACGACAAGCCGGCCGCCAGGGAAGTCAAGCGCACCGTCTGTACCCACTGCTCGGTCGGCTGCGCGATCGACGCGCACGTCGAGAACGGCGTCTGGGTGCGCCAGGAGCCGGTGTTCGATTCGCCCATCAACCTGGGCGCGCATTGCGCCAAGGGCGCGGCGATCCGGGAGCACGGCATCACGCACGATTCGCACCGCCTGAAGTACCCGATGAAGCTCGAAAACGGCAAGTGGAAGCGCTTGAGCTGGGACCAGGCCTACGACGAGATTTCCAAGAAACTGCTCGCGATCCGCGACAAGGACGGACCCGACGCGCTGTTCGTGGTCGGCTCGTCCAAGCACAACAACGAGCAGTCTTACCTGCTGCGCAAGTGGGTCTCGCTCTGGGGCACGAACAACTGCGACCACCAGGCGCGCATCTGCCATTCGACCACCGTCGCCGGGGTGGCCCAGACCTGGGGCTACGGCGCGATGACCAACTCCTACAACGACGAGCAGAATTCGAAGAGCCTGTTCTTCCTCGGCTCGAACGCCGCCGAGGCGCACCCCGTGTCTATGCTGCACACCCTGCACGCCAAGGAAAACGGCTGCAAGGTGATCGTCGCCGACCCGCGTTTCACGCGCACTGCGGCGAAGGCCGACATCTACGTGCGCTTCCGCTCCGGCACCGACGTGCCGCTGCTGTTCGGCATCCTGCACCACGTCTTCAAGAACGGCTGGGAGGACAAGGAATACATCCGCCAGCGCGTTTACGGCATGGACAAGGTGAAGGAAGAAGTGATGGCCAAGTGGACGCCGGACAAGGTGACCGAGGCCACCGGCTGCAGCGAGGCTGAAGTCTTCAATGTCGCCAAGACGCTGGCCGAGAACCGCCCGGGCTTCATCATCTGGGCCATGGGCCAGACGCAGCACAACAACGCCAACGGCATCGTGCGGGCCTCGAACATCCTGATGCTGGCGCTGGGCAACGTCGGCCGTTCGGGCGGCGGCTGCAACATCTATCGCGGCCACGACAACGTGCAGGGCGCCACCGACATCGGGCCGAACCCGGACACGCTGCCGGGCTATTACCCGGTCGCCGTTCCCGGTTCGTGGGCGCACTGGTCGAACGTCTGGAACGTCGATCTCAAGTGGCTGCAGGGGCGCTACCGCCCGGGCATGATGGGCAAACCGGGCATGACGGTGTCGCGCTGGATCGACGGCGTGCTGGAGAAGGATACGGCAATCGACCAGGACACCAACCTGCGCGCCATCGTCTACTGGGGCCACGCGCCGAACAGCCAGTCGCGCGGCACCGAGATGCTCGAGGCGATGAAGAAGCTCGACCTGATGGTGGTGATCGACCCGTATCCGTCGGCGAGCGCGGCGATGTTCGCGATGGTGCGCAAGGACGGCGCTTATTTGCTGCCTGCGGCGACGCAGCTCGAGTGCGACGGCTCGGCGACCGCATCCAACCGCTCGCTGCAGTGGCGCGAGAAGGTGATCGATCCGGTGTTCGAGTCGCGCACCGACCACATGATCATGTACCAGCTGGGACAGAAGCTCGGCTTCGGCGACCAGCTCGTCGGCAAGCGCGACGGCAAGCAGTCGATCAAGCTGGTGAAGGCCAAGGGCGGCATGGAAGAACCCTCGATGGAGGACACGCTGCGCGAAATCAATCGCGGCGCGTGGACCATCGGCTATACCGGCCAGTCGCCCGAGCGCATTCAGGCGCACATGCGCAACATGCACGTGTTCGACGTCAAGACCTTGCGCGCGAAGGGCGGCAAGGACGCGAAGACCGGCTACGACCTGACCGGCGACTACTACGGACTGCCGTGGCCCTGCTACGGCAAGGCCGAGATCAAGCACCCGGGCACGCCGAACCTGTATGACACGTCCAAGCACTCGATGGACGGCGGGCACACGTTCCGGGCACTTTTCGGTGTGGAAAAGGACGGGGTCAACCTGCTGGCCGAGGACGGCGTGCACTCCAAGGGCAGCGACATCACGACCGGCTATCCGCAGTTCGATCACGTGCTGCTGAAGAAGCTCGGCTGGTGGGACGAGTTGACGGAAGACGAGAAGAAGGCCGCGGAGGGCAAGACCTGGGCGAACGATCCCTCCGGCGGCATCATTCGCATTGCCATGAAGCACGGCTGCAGCGCGTTCGGCAACGCCAAGGCGCGCGCCGTGGTCTGGAACTTCCCCGACGGCATTCCGCAGCACCGCGAGCCGCTCTTCAGCCCGCGGCCCGACCTGGTCGAGAAATATCCGACGCACGACGACGTCAAGGTGCTCTGGCGCCTGCCGACGCTGTTCAAGTCGGTGCAGCAGAAGGCGGTGAAGGAGGAGATGCACAAGAAATTTCCGCTCGTCCTGACCAGCGGCCGCCTGGTCGAGTACGAAGGCGGCGGCGAGGAGACGCGCTCCAATCCGTGGCTGGCCGAGCTGATGCAGGACAACTTCGTCGAGATCAATCCCAAGGCGGCGGCCGACCGCGGCATCCGCAACGGCGAGTATGTCTGGGTCAGCTCGCCCTCGGGCGCCAAACTCAAGGTGAAGGCGAAGGTCACCGAGGGGGTGGGGCCCGATACCGTGTTCATCCCGTTCCACTTCTCCGGCTGGTGGCAGGGGCAGGACATGCTGCCGTATTACCCCGAGGGTGCGGCGCCGATCGTGCGCGGCGAGGCGGTGAATACCGCCACGACCTACGGCTACGACCGCGTCACGATGATGCAGGAAACCAAGACCACGCTTTGCCAAGTGGCGAAGTTCCAGGCTTAAGGAGACAGCCATGGCGAGAATGAAATTCCTGTGCGACGCCGAACGCTGCATCGAGTGCAACGGTTGCGTCACCGCCTGCAAGAACGAGAACGAAGTGCCCTGGGGGGTGAACCGGCGGCGCGTCGTCACCGTGAACGACGGCGTGATCGGCGCCGAGAAGTCGATCTCGGTCGCCTGCATGCACTGCTCGGACGCGCCGTGCATGGCGGTATGCCCGGTGGACTGCTTCTACCGCACCGGCGACGGCGTGGTGCTGCACGACAAGGACCTGTGCATCGGCTGCGGCTACTGC
>SCUH01000122.1 GCA_004298295.1 Betaproteobacteria bacterium
CGCCAACCGCCTCGCCACGCAGCTCGAGCGCGACGGCATCGAGGCCAACGCCATTCACGGCAACAAGAGCCAGAACGCGCGCACGCGCGCCCTCAAGAGCTTCAAGGACGGCGAGCTGCGGGTGCTGGTGGCAACCGACATCGCGGCGCGCGGCCTGGATATCGAGGCCCTGCCGCACGTCGTGAACTACGATCTGCCGCACGTCGCCGAGGATTACGTGCACCGCATCGGCCGTACGGGCCGCGCCGGCGCTACCGGCGAGGCCGTGTCGCTCATCAGTCCGGAGGAGCGGCCGCTGCTGGCTGCGATCGAAAGGCTGATGAACCGGCGCGTGGAGTTGCGGGTGATCGGGGGATTCGAAGGCGCGGGCACGCCGGAGCGCGAGCTGCCGCACCGCGCACCGCACGCGCACCAGCGCCCGCAACAGCACGCGCGGCCGCAGGCACAGCCGAATCGCCACCGGCGCCCGCCGCAGCAGCCGCAACGCGCGCCGCAGCAGGCCCAGCGCCAGCACGTCCGGGCCGAAGCACAGCAACCGCAGTACGCGCAGGCGCAGGCGGAGCTGCAGCCGGTTCCGCCGCAGCCCGTGCCGGGCTATCGGCCGCTCACTGCACACGCGACGCAACACCGCGTGCCCTCGTTGCTCGGCGGCCGCCCGCAGCGCAGGCGCTGAGACGCGATCGCGGCCCCGTCAGTCCAGGACCACCAGCAAAGCAGCCAGCGCCGCCGCGAGCGCAGCCGGGATGCCGTAGCGCTCGAACTTCGATACCGCGTCGCCGGCGATTACCTCCACCGGCACCGTGGTCAGCTCGAGCACCTTGTTGGTGACCGAGTCTTCGACCAGCCGGGTGAGCGAGTTCTTGCGTGCGGTGGCCATCACGATCTGGTCGCAGTGCAGGCGGCGGGCCGTGTCCGTGATGATCTTGGCCCGGTCGCCCATCTCGATGTGCGCCGAGTAGGGAATGCCGAAGTTGTTCAGCATCTGCCGGATCGGGCGCAGCGCAATCTCCCCCTGGTCGCGGTGATAGTCGTGCAGCGTCTTGCGGCTGACGAAGCCCGCCACGTAACGGCTGAAAGGCAGCTGCACGTTCAGCAGGTGGATTTCCATCGCCGTGTTGTTCATGAATTGCCGGATCACATGCTGCACCGCGACCTGGCAGTTGCGCGAGGCGTCGATCGGAATGAGCACTCTCAGCATGGCAGTCCCCCTGAACTCGTGCGCGACGGAAGCTTGACCGGCGAGCGTCCGAGCAGAACCAGCGGCAAACGCGAGGGGTACGGATTGCGTGCCGATCGCCTGCGCCGAGCGCTTGCGGAAGTAGACCTTGAGCAGTTCCATGGCAAGCGGTGACGCGAAGAAGAACGGCAGCATGAACAGCCAGTCCCCTGCGGTGAGCGGCACGGTGTCGAAGAACGGCCTGAGGAACGGCACGTACACCACCATCAGGACGAGCAGGAACGACACGCCGACGGCCCAGACCATCCAGCGGTTGGAAAACACGCCGATCGAGAACACGCTGTGGTACTCGGACCGGGCGGTGAAGGCACGGATCATCTCCGAGGTGCAAAGCGTGACGAACGCCATCGTCTGCGCCGCCTCGAGATGCCCGGGGAAGCGCTGCAACGCCAGGTAGAAGACCGTGAGAATGGCAACCGCATCGACCATGCCGATGACTCCGATGCCAATCGCCATGTCCCGGTTGATGACCGGTTCCTTCGGCGAGCGCGGCGGCTGCCGCATGATGTCGCTGTCGCCCTTCTCCAGCCCCAGGGCGAGGGCTGGCGCGCCGTCGCTG
>SCUH01000123.1 GCA_004298295.1 Betaproteobacteria bacterium
CTTGAAATCGCCGAGCACCTGGGGCAGCAGGAACTCCGCGATCGTGGTGCTCGCGCCCACCAGCAGCAGTCCGCCGACCTCGCCCGTCATCTCCTTCAGGCGCAGGTCGAGCTCGGCCGAGAGGGTGAGGATTCTCTCGGCGTACTCCAGCACCAGCAGCCCCGCGGGCGTGAGCGAATTGCGGCCGTGGCCGCGCTCGAACAGGCGCGTGTTGAAATGCTCCTCGAGCTGCTTCACCTGAAAGGTGACGGCCGGCTGCGTCATGAACAGCGCCTCGGCCGCCTTGGTGAAACTCAGGTGCTTGGCCACCGCGTGAAAGACCTGCAAGCGCCTGTCGGCCATGGATATGCGATCAACGCCAGTGTAGATTCCGCTTATTGAAGCATAAACCGCACGCTATCGGTAGCTTATGCCTGCTTCCGGTCAACACCCTCGCCGGTCGCGGCATGGGTGCCGTGCTATAAAGCCGCCCCAACCGTGAACCGCGGCTTCTACATCATCATGGCGGCGCAGTTCTTCTCGTCGCTCGCCGACAATGCGCTGCTGGTGGCGGCCATCGCCCTGCTGATGCAGGCCGACTCGCCCTCCTGGCTGACGCCCTACCTGAAGTTCTTCTTCGTCATCTCCTACGTCGTGCTGGCGCCCTATGTCGGCGCCTTTGCCGACCGGCTGCCCAAGGGCATGGTGATGCTGATCTCGAATTCGATCAAGGTGGCGGGCTGCGTGATCATGCTGCTCCAGATCAATCCGCTGGCCGCCTACGCCCTCGTCGGCCTGGGGGCGGCGTCATACTCCCCGGCCAAGT
Organism: Betaproteobacteria bacterium; assembly: GCA_004298295.1. Lineage (GTDB taxonomy): Bacteria > Pseudomonadota > Gammaproteobacteria > Burkholderiales > SG8-39 > 2-02-FULL-66-14. Next base: position 806 of record SCUH01000123.1, read on the forward strand.
ACGGCATCCTGACCGAGTACCTGCCGCACTCCAAGCTGGTGGCCGCCAACGGCTGGATCGAGGGTCTCACGGTGGCGTCCATCATCCTCGGCACCGTGCTGGGCGGGGTGCTGATCCACGACCGCGTCTCGCACATCCTGCTGTCGTTCGACATCCCCGGCTTCGACAGCGGCATCGACACGCCGGCCGAATCCGCGATCGCCATCATCGCCGCGGTCTACGTGATCGCGGCAATTTTCAATCTGTACATCCCCCGCACCGGCGTGGCCATGAAGCCGCTGCCCGCCCACCCGCTGGAATCGCTGCGCGATTTCAGCGGCTGCGTGCGCCGGCTCTGGGCCGACCGGCTGGGACAGATCTCGCTCGCCGTGACGACGCTGTTCTGGGGCGCCGGAGCGACGCTGCAGTTCATCGTCATCGAGTGGTCGCGGGCGACCCTCGGCTACGACCTGTCGCGCGCGTCGATGCTGCAGGGCGTGTGCGCCCTCGGCATCGCGATCGGCGCCGTGCTCGCCGCCACGCGCGTGCGCCTGGACCGCTCGGTGAAGGTGATCCCGCTCGGCATCGGCATGGGGCTGATCGTGATCCTGATGAACGTGGTGAACAGCGTCTGGCTGGCGGTTCCACTGATCATCCTGATCGGCGCCCTGGCGGGGTATTTCGTCGTGCCGATGAACGCGCTGCTGCAGCACCGCGGCCACCACCTCGTCGGCGCCGGGCGCTCGATCGCGGTGCAGAATTTCAACGAAAACGCCTCCATCCTGGCGATGATCGCGACCTACTCGGCGCTGGTCGCCTCGGGCGTTTCGATTTACTGGGTGATCGCGATCTTCGGCCTGTTCGTGGCCGGAGCGATGACGCTGGTGCAGTTGTGGTTCAACCATAACCGCCGCGTTCACGAGGCCGAAGTCGAGCAGCTGCTCGCGTTCGCGCGCGCCGAGGATCGGCACCTGTAGCGGCGAAAGCGCGCGTACCTTTTCTGCGCCCGGACGAATTTGCCGTTCCCAGGTCTGCCGACCTGGCAACACCGCCAGGTCGGCAGATCAGGGAAAAGCACTTCACGACGGCGCATCTGATGCCGCGCGTGCCGAGTGGGGCCTTACCGCAACCCCTCCATCGTGCGCACCGCAAAGCGCAGATCGGCCCAGGCCTTCGCCTTGTCGGGGAGGTTGCGCAGCAGGTAGGCCGGGTGATAGGTGACGATCAGCGGCACGCCGGCATAACGGTGCAGCGTGCCGCGCAGGCTCGCGATGGTGGCCTCTGTCGAGAGCAGCGTCTGCGCCGCGAAGCGTCCCATGGCGAGGATCAGCTTCGGCTGGATGAGCTCGATCTGCCGCAGCAGGTAGGGCGAGCAGGCCGCGACCTCGCCGGGCTCGGGATTGCGATTGCCCGGCGGCCGGCACTTCAGCACGTTGCCGATGTAGACGTTCTCGCCGCGGCGCAGGCCGATCGCGGCGAGCATGTTGTCGAGCAGCTTGCCGGCCTGGCCGACAAAAGGTTCCCCGAGCCGGTCCTCTTCGGCACCTGGCGCTTCGCCGACCAGCATCCATTCGGCGCGCGCATCGCCCACGCCGAACACGGTCTGCGAGCAGGACGCGCGCAGCTTGCAGTCGGTGCAGCCGGCGACGCGGGACTTCAGACGCTCCCAGTCGAGCCGCAGGATCTGCTGCTCGCGCGAAAGGCTGCCGGCGGCCGGCGGCGGCGCGGCGGCGACCGGCTCCGGCACGCTGCCGCGGCGCAGGCGCCACACGGGCGCCAGCCCCATCTCGCCCAGCACTTCGAGCCGGCGCCGGCTCATAGCGCGATCTGGTACACGAGCGCGTCTTCGCGCGCGCCGCGATCGGGATAGTAGTCGCGGCGCACGCCGATCCGCTGAAAGCCGAATTTCGCGTACAGCGCCTGCGCCGCGGCATTGCTCGGCCGCACTTCCAAGAACAATTCGCGCGCGCCGCGCAGCCGTGCGATGCCGAGCGCTTCCTGCAGCAGCGCGCCGCCATGACCTTCGCGCTGGCGCGCTGCGGCCACTGACAGGTTCAGCAGGTGCGCCTCGCCGGCCGCCACGGTCAGCACGAAGTAGGCGACCAGCGCGCCATCGCCGCGCCAGGTCCAGCATTCGTAGCCGGCGCGCAGCGAATCGCTGAAATTGCCGCGCGTCCAGGGGTGCGCGTAGACGCCATTCTCGAGCGCCACCACTTCGTCCAGATCGGCCTCGCGCATCCGCGCCAGGCGCAGCGTGTCCTTCAGCACCGCGCTCATCGCTTCTCTGCCGCCGCGGCCTGCTCGCGCTCGCGGCTCGTCAGCGCGACCTTGTCGCGCAGATACACCGGGACCGCCAGCGCCGCGTCGACGCCCTCGCCGGCGGCCAGCCGCGGCGCCGCCAGTCGCGCCACGGCGAGCGCGCTGGCATGCACTTCGGGGAGCACCCGCTGCGCGGTGCGCGCAAGCGCTTGCGGGTAGGCGGCAAACCCGTTGCCGCACCCGGTCCAGCCCGCGCCGGGCGGCACCGGCACCGCCTGCGGCGCGACGCAGCGTGCGGCGAGCACTTCGCGCCAGCGCGCCCCGTCGCGCTCGAGGCAGGCGTAGTACACCTCGCGCATGCGCGCATCGATGCAGGCGACGACGCGCGCCGCGCCGGATTCCTCGGCCAGCGCCTCCAGCGTGGAAACGCCGATCACCGGC
>SCUH01000124.1 GCA_004298295.1 Betaproteobacteria bacterium
GCTTGGGGACGAAGAAGGCCTTCTCCACCTTCGCGTCCTTGTAGCGGTTGGCGAAGCGGTACTCCCGCTCCGAACCCGAAGCGGCGATGTTCACCGGATCCTGCTGGCTGTCGATGCGCGGTCGCTCCTCGCCCTCGAGATACACGTAGCGCTCCACCCAGGTGCGGAAATGGTGCGCATCACCGGGGACGTTGTTCTCGCGCTTGCAGGCTTCGACGCAGCGCAGGCAGCCGATGCATTTGGTGGCGTCGACGCCGAACGCCCAGCGGTGTTTGGTCCAATCGTAGTCCCGGGTTGGAAACGAATCCGATGCGGCGGAGCGCCCTTGGCTTTGCGTCGCGCCCTGCGCGGCACCGAGCGATGCGGAGCCCACCAGCGCCCCGGTGCACGCGGCCGCGGCGCCGCCCCCCAGGCGCCGGAGGAAATCGCGTCGCGCCTTGCCTGAAGGATCGGATGGGTCGGTCATGGAGTGCCCTTTCCTTTCGCCACGGGCTGGCATTTCTGCGCCGCAAAGTAGGCCGCGAGGTTTGCGATGTCCGTGTCGCTCAGTCCACGCACGACACCGCCCATCATCGGGTCCTTGCGCAGTCCGGCCCTGAACGCCTTGAGGGCGTTGACCAGATATTCCGGCGCCTGGCCGGCGATGTTCGGCCAGGCGGGATTGCTGCCGATGCCGGCATCGCCGTGGCAGGCGGCGCAGTTTTGCGACAGCGCCTTGCCGGCGGCGACGTCGCCGACGCGCGCCTTGCGCGGCGCGGCCTCGCAGCGCAATCCGGCGTAGTAAGTGGCGAGGTTCTGGATCTCGGCATCGTTCAGCGTCTGCGCGATGGGCGACATCATGACGTCGGTCTGGGCCCCGGACTTGTACGCGGCGAGTATGCCGACGAGATACGCGGCGTGCTGCCCGGCGAGATTCGGCCAGGTGTCGTTCGGGCTGATCCCGTCCTTGCCATGGCAGCTGGCGCACTGCGCCGCGTGCGTCCTGGCGCCGGCTGCGGCGTCGCCTGCCACCTTGGCCACGACACCGGCAAGCTTGGGCGCGTGGGGGTTGTGACAGACGATGCACTGCTGGCCGGAAGCGTGCTGGGCCAGATCCACCTGCGGCTGCGTCGCCGGCCGCCCCGGCATGCGCTCATGACACAGGGTGCACAGTTTTCGGGTATCGGCGGGAATCGGCAGCTTGCCGTTTTCCGGATGTCCCTGCGCTGCGCCATGGCAGATCTCGCAAGTCACGCTCTTGTGATTGTTCGCGGACCACTGCGCGTGACGCTCCTCGTGGCAGGTCTCGCAATAGCGCGCGGTCTGATAGACCGGCTCCTGCGCCGCGATTTCAACCACCGATCGGCCGCGGTAATGGCCGAACTGGTAGAACGATTCGGCGGTGAAATACCATTTCGCAGCCAGCGCAGCGGCGAAAAAGAGCGCCAGCAACAGGAGCAGCCGCGCGATATGCTTGGGCACGCGCGGCTACGCCTCGCGCCGGGCCATCGCCCGCGCTGCCGGCGATAACATGCATGCGCCGGGCCTGCGCCCGGATGCGTTTGCCTCGTCCACGTTCCCTGCCTCCTGTGAGCGGCCGGTCGATACGCTGCCGGCCGCACCAAACTAGCAGCGAGGTCTCGGGGTGCGCTTGACCTACATCAACCCGCCCGCGCAGGTGAATCCCAGCGCCCGCTCGATCCGCAGGCGCGGGCCGCTCAATGCATCAGGCTGCCGAACCAGCCGGTCACCACCAGCACCAGCAGGACGAGGCCGATGCCGATCAGCGTGAAACCGAGGATCCTGGAGCCGAGGGTCAGCGGCTTCGAGGGCGCGTCCACCAGGTAGTTGCGCAATTCGCCGCTCGCCGCGAGGCGGTTGTATTCCAGCGTGTGCTCGCGCCGGAATTCCTCCAGCGGCACGCGGCCGGTGAACATCACGACGTCGAGCGGAAACTTGTCCGGGCGGAAGTGATTGTTGAAGAAGTGCACCGTGAACAGGAACACCGCCGCGAGGATCGCTTCCTCGCCGTGGAAGATGGTCGCGACGTTGAACACCCAGCCGGGCAGGAACGACGCCGTGAGCGTCGGGAACCACAGCACCAGCCCGCTGCCGCCGATCACGCCGACGCCCCAGAACACGGCCCAGTAGTCGAACTTCTCCCAGTAGGTCCAGCGGTCGAACACCGGGCGCGGTCCCTGGCCGAAGAACCACTTGAACATCGCCGCGATGTCCTTCAGGTCCTGCAGGTTCGGCACCATCGATGTGGGCCCGAAAATTTCGAACGGCTTTCCGCTGCGGCTCATGCGGATCGTCAGGTAGACCAGATGCCACAGGAACAGCGCCATGAACAGGCTCGCCGCCGTGCGGTGCATGAGCGCGGCGACTCTGGGGCTGCCGAGGTTCTCCATCACCACCGGCGCCCAGTCGGTGTCGGCGAACAGTACCGACGTTCCGGTCAGCACCAGCGTCATGACGCTCAGCAGCAGCAGCAGATGGGCGATTCGCCAGGGCAGCGCGAAGCGCTCGAACTGCTTGCCCTTGAACTCCTCGGGCAGGGCGTCGAGCACCACGTGCGGCCGCGCCAGGCGTGCCTTGCGCTCCTTGTGTTCGCGATACAGCCACAGCGCCATGTGCGACCAGAAGAAAGTGAACACGCCGGCAAGCAACGCGATCATGAACACCGACGTCGTCCACAGCACCGGATAGCTCTTGCGGTCGGTGGGGTCGCCGTGCGGCTGGAACGAAACGAATCCGGCACTCGCGTCCCGGTGGCATTGCCGGCAGGTGTTCAGCCGGTTGTCCGGATGCACCTTCGAGGCCGGATCGGCGACCCGCTGGATGCCGTGGCTGCCATGGCAGTCGAAGCACTTCGCGGTGTAGGCGAATCCCAGCTTGTTGACCTGGCCGTGATAGGTCTGGCTGTAGGTGGTG
>SCUH01000125.1 GCA_004298295.1 Betaproteobacteria bacterium
ATGATCGACACCGGCTGCGTCTGGGGCGGCGCGCTCACTGCGCTGCGGCTTGAGGACCGCTGGCTGGCGCAGGTATGCTGCCGCGGCTACCAACCTGTCGGAGAGGCCGCATGAGCGCTTGCGTGTTCTGCAGGATCGTCGCCGGGCAGATCCCGTCGACGCGTGTTTACGAGGACGATCTCGTGCTCGCCTTTATGGACATCGGCCAGGTGAATCCTGGTCACGTCCTAGTGGCGGTCAAGCCGCACGTCGACAACGTCTACGCGCTGGACGACGCCGCGGCAGCTGCGGTCGCGCGCGCGACGGCGCGCGTGGCGCGCGCGATCCGCGCGGCCTTTCAGCCGGCCGGACTGTCGGTGTACCAGGCGAACGGCGCGGCAGCCGGGCAGACGGTGTTCCACTATCACGTGCACCTGGTGCCGCGCCACGACGGCGACGGCATGGCGTTCACCTGGCCCGTGAAAAATCCGCCGCGCGAAGTGCTCGAGGCGCACGCCGCGCAGATCCGGGCTCAGCTGGGCTAGCCCCAGGGCGAATAGCCGAAGGCGTGCCGGAAGCGCGCCTCGATCTCCTCGCGCGTGAAGTGATGATTCTGCGCACCGCGCTGTGCGATCTTCGCCGCGCCAAGAACGGCCGCGAGACGCCCGGCGCTCGGCCAGTCCCAGCCGCGCGCCAGGCCGTAAAGCAGACCCGCGCGGTAGGCGTCGCCGCAACCGGTAGGGTCCAGCACCGCTTCCGCCGGTACACAGGGAATCTCGTGGCGCTCGCCCCCGGCGAGGATCACCGAGCCCTGCGCGCCGAGCGTCGCGACGAGCGCCTTGAGTTCGCGCGCCAGCTCGGCGAGCGTGCGGCCGGTCTTGTCCTCCAGCAGCTTGCCCTCGTAATCATTGACTGCGAGGTAATCCGCGAGCTGCACCATCTCCAGCAGCTCCTCGCGCGAAAACATCGGCAGCCCCTGCCCCGGATCAAACAGGAACGGCACGCCGTGCCTGGCGCACTCGCGCGCGTGCTGCAGCATGCCGTCCTTGCCGTCCGGCCCGATGATCGCCAGCCTGGCGCCGAGCCGCGGGGTGATGTGATTCAGATGCGAAAAATTCATCGCGCCCGGGTGGAACGCGGTGATCTGGTTGTCGTCGAGGTCGGTAGTGATGAAGGCCTGCGCAGTGAACTGGCCGGGCACGCGCATCAGGTGTTCCTGCCCGATGCCGAGGCGCTCCAGGCGCTCGAGATAGGGCTGGATATCCTCGCCCACAGTCGCCATCAGCAGCGGCTCGCCGCCGAGCAGCTTCAGGTTGTAGCCGATGTTGCCGGCGGTGCCGCCGTATTCACGCCGCATCTCCGGGGTGAGAAAGCAGACGTTCAGAATGTGGAGCTGGTCGGCGAGCAGGTGGTTCCGAAAGCGATCCGGAAACACCATGATGGTGTCGTAGGCGATCGAGCCGGTAATCAGGGTGCGCAACTTCAGGATCTCCACGTCAGGGAAAGAACAGGTAGAGACGATAACCGACGGCGCGCCGGCCGCCGTCGTCCAGATGCAGGCGCACGGCAATTTCGGCGCCGCCGGCAAGGCCCGGCACAGCGCGCTCCGCAGCCGCAGCGCCGAGATAATCCGCGGGCAGCAGCACGCGTCGCAGCACCGCATGGTCGCGCTCGTCGGTGAGGGACAGCTCCAGCGCCGGGTACTCCTGCGCGAAGGCTGCGCGGTTGCGCAGCACGGCGTTGAAGACCACCACGTTCTCGCGGGCGCGATCCGACTGGATGTCGGAGGACTCGATCGAGAGCAGCTCGGGGCGCCGCGGCAGGCGCAGCTCGCAGCCGACGACGGCGCAGGTTGCTGCGAGGTGAGGGCGCAGCCACTGCCACGTGGTGGCGGCCTCGGTGCGGTAGTGCATCAGGAGCTGACCCGCCAGCACGAGCAGCGCAAGCGCAACCCAGAAACCCCAGGCATAGCGACGCGGCAGAGCCGGCTGGCGCAGGAATTCGGGGGTCTTGACTGCCGCGTCCCGGGCGGCAGCGCTCGGGGCGGCGCCGGCTTCCGGCGCCGCAGCCTCGCCCTCGACCAAGGCCGAAACGCCGTCGAACACCGCAGCGCACTTGCCGCAGCGCACCTTGCCGCCCTTGGCCGCGAGCTGCGCGGCTTGCACGCGGAAGGTCGT
>SCUH01000126.1 GCA_004298295.1 Betaproteobacteria bacterium
CCAGCTCCACACCGCATCCGCCTGCAGGATGCGGATCATCTCGTCGATCAGCTTCGCCTTCGCCGGGCCGTCGTCCTCGAACTTCATCTGCTCGAAGCGCCGGTCGAATTCCGGGTTCTGATAGTTGGAGTTGTTCTCGCCGTTGCCGCCGGTGAGGGCCTTGGCGTTCGGCCCGTACAGCATGAAAAGGAAATTCTCCGCGTCCGGGTAGTCGGCCAGCCAGCCCCAGAAATAGATCTGGTGGCTGCCCTTGTTCATCTTGTCCTGGAAGCGGTTGTAGTCGGTGGCACGGATCTCCAGCTGCACGCCGATCTTGGCGAACTGCTTCTGGTACCAGGCCATCTGCGGCCGCACCGCAGGCGTCAGTGCGCGCTGGTAGTCGAAATTGAGCACCAGCGGCTGGCCGGTCGTGGCGTCGCGTCCGTCCGGATAGCCCGCCTCGGCCAGCAGCCGGCGGGCGTGCTCGATCGGCCGGCGCTGCAGCTGGTCCCCGGCCCGGCGATAGACCACGGGATTGAAGGCCGCAGGGCCGTCGTCACGATAGCCGAACAGGCCCGGCGGCAACGGCCCCTGCGCCGTCATGCCCTGGCCCTTCTCGAAGATCTGGACGTACTCCTCCCAGTCGATCGCGATCGAAAGCGCCTGGCGCAGCTTGCGGTGGCGCTCGCGCTCCTCCGGTGTCTTGCCCCAGCCGACGACGGGGTCGAGCATGTTGAAACCGATGTACCAGCTGTTGGCCTCGATGGTGGTCGGCAGGCGCACGCCCTTGCTGCGGTATTCCGCGTCCTTGTCCTTGGAATCGGCCATCTCGACGATGTAGTCCGTGCCCTGGTCGAGCCGCTCGATCTGCGGCGCGTCGTAGTAGCCCTGGAAGAACTTGGTCTTGAGCGGGATCGCTTCCTTCTCGATGTTGAACACCACGCGGTCGACGAACGGAGTCAGCTTGCCGCAGTCGGCGAGCAGGTTCTCGGCGGCGTCTTTCGCTTCGCCGTCGCAGGGGTAAGGCTCGCCGCGGAAGTTGGGGTTGCGTTGCAGCACGTGGCGGCGGTTCTCCAGGAATTCGGTCAGCATGAAAGGTCCCGTGCCGACCGGCCAGTAATTCAGGGTCAGGTTCTTCTCCGCCATTCCGGGTTGCGAATAGAACTTCTCCGCCTCCCAGGGAATCGGCGCGAAGAACGTCATCGCCAGCCAGTACTTGAACTGGGGATACTTGCCCTTGATGCGGATGCGCAGCGTGTGCTCGTCCAGCGCCTCGGCCCCGGCAAACGCGTGCTCGCGAAAATCGAGCATCGGCAGGTCGCGGTCGGTGGGCGCCAGGTTGCTGCGCAGCGCCTTGTCGACCGCGGCGACGCGTTCGCCGTACTCCTTGAGGCCGACGATGTGCTCGCTCATGAGCGAAAACGACGGCGATTTGATACGCGGCGTCGCCAGCCGCCGGATCGAATACACGTAGTCCGCAGCCGTGAGCTCGCGCGTGCCGGTGAGCGGAAAATCCGCAATCCGGTGCCTTTCCGCGACCTCTTCGCGGCGCAGCGCATGGTAGGCGTAGCGGCCGTCCGGGCCCCTGGCAAAGGCCGGATGCGGCGCGTAGCGGATCCCCGGCCGGATCCTGATGTCGTAGACGCTCTGCGCGATGGTTTCGCCGGGGGCGTTCTGCGGCAACCCCCGGCCGTCCTTGTCGTAATAGCGTGGCTGGGCCACGGCTGCCGCTGCGCGCGGAGCCAGCTCGTAGGGTCGCCGCAGATAGTGGTAGCCGTACAGCGGCTCGTAGACCTGGTAGGTGTACGGCGTTTCGTCGTTCGAGTAGCTGCTGGTCGGGTCCAGGTACTTTGGCGAACGCTCGGTGAACGCGGTAAACAGGGTGTTGGTCTTCTCCGCGCCGCGAGGATGCGGGCTGTTGCTGACCTCGGCGCAGCCGCCGAGCAGCGCCAGCACGAGGGCGGTGCCGGCAAAACGCCTGCGCCAAGCGGGGTCGCGCATGTCGATCTCCATATCTACTGCAGCAGCACTGCGCGGCGCCAATGGAAGAGGGTGCGAATTATAACGATGGCCGGGCGAGGCGCCCCGCGCGCCGCCCACGCCAGCGTGCTAGCGCGCGTCGATCGCCGCGAGCAGCTGATCGTTCAGGTCGCCGGGAACGGGGAGCACGCCCTGGCGCAGCAGGGTCGCCAGCGCTTCCGCTTCCTCGGGCGTCATCGCGGCAACGGCCACCTTGAATTCGGTGACCAGCCGGTCCCGCTCGGGGCCCGAGAGTTTCGCCAACCGCAGCTGCGCTTCGCGCACGGCGGCGGCGCGGCTGGCGAAGTACTCGATCATGGAACCGCGCACGGCGGCATTTTTCGGATCCATCAGTTGGGCGTGCAGGGAGTCGAAGATTTCGCGGCGCTGCGCATCCGACAGGTACGTGAAGCACTCGTCGATCAGACTGCGCATGTGTTCGGGCTCGACCGCAGTGCCCGGGTATCGGCTTGTGGTAACGGGGGCTGGTAGGGCGGGGGCCCTTTCCGCCCGCGCGGCGGCTGAGATCACCTCGCGTGCGGCGCTCAGCAGGAACATCAGCATCGGGTCGAGCGCGTGAGCCGGCCCCGCCAGGGCCGACAGCAGGAGGACCAGCATTCCGTTGCGCAGGTGACGACTCATTGAGGCATTGTAGAAGAAGCCTGCGGGGCGCGATGCTGCGTCGCGGCAAATCATCAGGTTAGTTCTAGGTTAATTTGTCATCACGTTGATTTTGAGATGATTTGCTTATGAGTCTTTGGTCTTGGCTTACCTTTCAAGGTCTGCGGCTTGGGCTTGCCCTTGGGGGTAGCGCTGCTGGTCTGGATCTTCAGCGTCTGGCCGGTCTTCAGCCTCCCGATCGCGTTCCAGCGCTTGAGCTCATCCACGCTGACCCGGTAGCGGTTCGCAATCGTCGCCAGCGTCTCGCCGGGCTTCACTGTGTGCGAGATCGTGCGCCGCGTCGCGACCGGAATCGGCGGCGCGTACATGATCGGCAACCGGCCGGCATCGGCGGCGCCGTTGAGCGGCACGACCAGCAGCGCCGGCGTGGCGCGATTGCGGGGCGTGATGCCGTTGATTTCGCGCAGTCGCGCGGCCGGCACGCCGAAGCGTTTCGCGATCGCCTCCACGCTTTCGCCCTTCTTCGGCGTATAGGTCCGCCAGGAGACCAGCGCCGCGTCGTCATGCTTGAGCAGGTTGGCGTGGAACAGCTCCACCCTGTCCGCGGGCAGCACGATGCGCGGATTGACCGCCACCGGGATGAACGGCCGGTTGAAGCCCGGATTGAGCGCGACGAACTCCTCGACCGGCATCTCGGCCAGTCTCGCGGCCAGCCGCAGGTCGATGTCGCGCGTCTTGGTGACGGTGGCGAAATAGGGTTGATTGGGAATCGGATCGAGCTGGATGCCGAACGGCTCCGGGTTGGCGATGATGTTCTTCAGCGCCTGCAGCTTGGGCACGTATTGGCGCGTTTCCTGCGGCATGTTGAGGTGGGCATATTCCCCGGGCAACCCGGCGGCGCGGTTCTTGTCGATGGCGCGCGCGACGGCGTTCTCGCCCCAGTTGTACGACGCGAGCGCCAGCTGCCAGTCGCCGTGCATTTCATAAAGGTCGCTCAGGTAGTCGAGCGCCGCCGAGGTGGAGGCGACGATGTCGCGTCGCGCGTCGTACCACCAGTTCTGCGGCAGGCTGTAGCGCTTGCCGGTCGGCGGGATGAATTGCCACAGGCCCGAGGCGTGCGCGCGCGAGTAGGCCATCGGATTGAAAGAGCTCTCGACCATGGGCAGCAGCGCCAGTTCGGTCGGCATGCCGCGGCGCTCGAGTTCCTCGACGATGTGGTACAGGTAGCGCCGGCTGCGCTCGAAGGTGCGCGCCAGATAATCGGGGCGTGCCGCATACCAGGCCACCTTCTCGGCGACCAGCGGCGAGTCGAGGTCCTGCATCGCGAAACCCTGGCGGATGCGCTGCCACAGATCGTCTTGCCGCGCGGTGCGGTCGACGCGAGCGATGCCGCGCAGCGGCTCGCGGACCTCGCGGCGTTCGCCCTCGAAGGGCAGCAGACGCGGCTCCTCGACTGCGCGCGGCGCGGCGCGCGCGGCGGCGTCCTGTGCGCCAGGTTCCACCACCGGCGACGGCGCCACCGGCGGGAAATGGGCGACTGTCGGCGCTGATACCGGTTGCGAGGCGCAGGCCGACAGCAGGGCCACCGCCCAGGCGATGCAAAGCGCCACACGCGCGCGTGCGCTCATCGACCGCTCGCGCTCAAAGGCGAAGCCTCCATTCCCGGATCGGGGTGCCTGGGCGATAATAGAGCGGATGCGCGGGTGCGTGACTCCAGATGGAGTCTTCCTGAAAGGCAGTAACGGGCACGATATTCAGCATGGACCGCCGATCCTTCGTTTCGGAAAGCGCACACCAGTATAACGGTGGCCGCCGCGCGCTCGCGCAATGGTTCGGGACGGCGCAGGGTCGCTACGTACTCGACTGGGAACGGACCCAATTCGACCTCGCCACCGAAGATGTCTTCGGCTATCGGGCCGCGCAGGCGGGGCTGCCCGGAGTCGATTTCCTGCGCCACAACCGGATCCCGTTCCGCTTCGTCCTCGCGCTCGAGCCCGGCGCGGCCGTGACGGCGGACGCGCTGCAGTTGCCGCTTGCGGTGCAGAGCATCGATTTGCTGGTCCTGCCGCACGTGCTCGAGTTCCACAATCACCCGGACCAGGTGCTGCGCGAGGCCGAGCGGGTGCTGCGTCCCGAGGGGCAACTGGTGATTTCCGGCTTCAACACGCTGTCGCTCTGGCGACTGCGGCAGCTGTTCGCGCCGCGTGCCGCCGGCGCGCCCTGGGACGCGCGTTTCGTCGGCCTGCTGAAACTGCGCGAATGGTTGCGGCTGCTGGGATTCGAACTGAACGGCGGCAAGTTCGGCTGCTACGCGCCGCCGTTCGCGAGCGCGGATTGGCTGGCACGCGCCGCCTTCCTGGAACAGGCCGGCGGGCGCTGGTGGCCGCACCTGGGCGGTGTCTACGTGGTGCGAGCGGTGAAGCGCGTGCACGGCATGCGCCTGGTGACCCCGGCCTGGCGCAGGGAGCGCGCGCGGCGGCGCGCCCTGGCGGCGATCCCGCAACGCAACGGCTCGGCCAGACAGCAGCATGAGTAAGGACGTGGTCGAGATCTACACCGACGGCGCCTGCCGCGGCAATCCCGGCCCCGGGGGATGGGGCGTGCTGCTGCGCGCGAAGGGGCGCGAGCGCGAACTGCTCGGCAGCGAAGCGGCGACCACCAACAACCGCATGGAGCTGATGGCGGTGATCAGCGCGCTGCAAGCGCTGCGGCGGCGCTGCACAGTGCGCGTCTACACCGATTCGCAGTACGTGCAGAAGGGCATTTCGGAGTGGATCCGCGACTGGAAGCGGCGCGGCTGGCGCACGGCGGCGAAGCAGCCGGTGAAAAACGCCGACCTCTGGCAGCGGCTCGACGCGCTGGCGCAGGCGCACGACATCGAATGGCGCTGGGTGCGCGGCCACGCCGGTCACGCGGAAAACGAGCGCGCCGACGCGCTGGCGAACCGCGCCATCGATCAGATGCAGGCGGGAGCGGGCTGATGGCGGCACGCCAGATCGTCCTCGACACCGAGACCACGGGCCTCAACGCGCGGCTCGGCGACCGCGTGATCGAGATCGGTTGCGTCGAAATCGTCGGCCGCAGCGTCACCGAGGAGACCTTCCACCGCTACGTCAATCCGGAACGCGAGGTCGAGGAAGGGGCGGCGAAAGTGCACGGTCTGACGCGCGAGTTCCTGACCGACAAGCCTCGCTTCGCCGAGATTGCGCCCGAGTTCGTCGCCTACGTGCGCGGCGCCGAATTGGTGATCCACAATGCCGAGTTCGATCTCGAGTTTCTCGATCGCGAGCTGGCGCTGGCGGGCCTGGGACGGACGCTCGACCACGCCGCGAGCGTGCTCGACACGCTCGCCCTGGCGCGCGAGCTGCACCCGGGACGGCGCAATTCGCTCGACGCGCTGTGCGAGCGTTACCTGGTGAACAATCGTCATCGCACGCTGCACGGCGCGCTGCTCGACGCGCGCCTGCTGGCCGAGGTGTACCTCGCCATGACGCGCGGCCAGGAGAGCCTGGTCATGGAACGCGAGACCCCGGCGGCGACTGCGGTGGCGGCGGCGAGCATCGACCTGTCGAAGCTGCGCGTGGTGCGCGCCGCCCCCGAGGAACTCGCCGCGCACGAATCCATTCTCGACGCTCTGGACAAGGCGGCGAGGGGCGGCAGCGTCTGGCGGCGCCTGGCGCCGCGCCGCTGAGGCGCTCGCGGGCGGGCGGGAAGGCTATACTTTGTGCACCATGCCCTCCGCTGCGAATCCCTACGAGCAGGATCTCGACAAGAATCCGGCCAACTACGCGCCGCTGACGCCGCTGTCCTTTCTGGAACGCGCGGCCTGCACCTATCCGGAGCGCCTCGCCGTGGTGCACGGCGACAGGCGCTTCACCTGGCGCGAAACCTACGCGCGCTCGCGGCGCCTGGCTTCGGCGCTGGCGCGGTGCGGCGTCGGGCTGGGCGACACCGTGGCGGCCATGCTCGCCAACACGCCGGAGATGTACGAGTGCGCGTTCGGCGTGCCGATGTGCGGCGCCGTGGTCAATACGCTCAACACGCGGCTCGATGCCGAGGCGATCGCCTTCATGCTCGACCATGGCGAGGCGAAGCTGCTGATCACCGATCGCGAGTTCTCGCCGACCGTCCGCAAGGCGCTCGCGCTGGCCAAGGGCCGGCCTGCGGTGATCGACGTCGACGATCCGGTTTACGCCGGGCCGGGCGAGCGGCTCGGCGAAAAGGACTACGAGGCGCTGCTCGCAGAAGGCGATCCGGAGTGGAACTGGCCCTGGCCCGCGGACGAGTGGCAGGCGATCGCGCTGAACTACACCTCGGGCACCACCGGCAATCCGAAAGGCGTCGTCTATCATCACCGCGGCGCGTACCTGAACGGCGTGGGCAATATCCTGTGCTGGGGCATGCCGCAGCATTCGGTGTATCTCTGGACCCTGCCGATGTTCCATTGCAACGGCTGGTGCTTTCCCTGGACCATGGCCGCCAACGCGGGCACCAACGTCTGCCTGCGAAGAGTGGATGCCGGCGTGATCTTCGAGTTGATCAAGCGGCACCGCGTGACGCACTACTGCGGCGCGCCGATCGTGCACCAGACGCTGATCAATGCGCCCGTCGAGCTGCGGCAGGGCATCGACTGGACGGTGAACTGCCTGGTCGCGGGCGCCGCGCCGCCCGCGGCCATCATCGAAGGGATGGAGCGCATGGGTTTCTCGCTGACCCATGTCTACGGGCTGACCGAAACCTACGGACCCGCGACCGTGTGCGCCAAGCAGCCGGAATGGGCCAGCCTGCCGCTCGCACAGCAGGTGCAACTGAACGGCCGCCAGGGCGTGCGCTACCACGTCGAGGAGGGGCTCGCGGTGATGACTCCGGAATCGATGACCCCGGTGCCCGCCGACGGCGAGACCATGGGCGAGATCATGTTCCGCGGCAACATCACCATGAAGGGCTATCTCAAGAACCCGAAGGCGACGCAAGAGGCCTTCCGCGGCGGCTGGTTCCATTCGGGCGATCTCGCCGTGATGCAGCCCGACGGCTACGTCAAGATCAAGGACCGCTCCAAGGACATCATCATTTCCGGCGGCGAGAACATTTCCTCGATCGAGGTGGAGGACGTGCTCTACCGCCACCCGGCGGTGATGGCCGCGGCGGTGGTGGCGATGCCGGACGCCAGGTGGGGCGAAACGCCGTGCGCGTTCGTCGAACTGAAGACCGGCGCCAGCGCTTCGCAGAGCGAGATCATCGAACACTGCCGCGCCAGCCTGGCGAGATTCAAGGCGCCGCGCGCGGTGGTGTTCGGCGAACTGCCGAAAACCTCGACCGGCAAGATCCAGAAATTCGTGCTGCGCGAGAAGGCCAAGTCGGCCGCCGCGATCGATACCTGAGAGGAGTCACGATGAACGCGCCGGAGAAGACCCTGGCTGGCGAGCCGCAGATCCTGAGGCGCAAGCAGGGCGCGGTGGAAACGCTGATCCTGAATCGCCCGGCGCAGTACAACTCGATCCCCGGGGCGATGATCGACGCGATCCGGGCCGCGCTAGACGACATCGCGCGGGACGAAGGCGTGCGCGCCGTCGTGATCGCGGGCAGCGGCAAGGCATTCTGCGCCGGCCACGATCTCAAGGAGATGATGGCCAACCGCAGCCACGCCTCCACACGGGAGCTGTTCGATCGCTGTTGCCGGATGATGATGACGATCCAGCGCATGCCGCAGCCGGTGATTGCACGCGTGCACGGCATGGCGACCGCTGCCGGTTGCCAGTTGGTGGCGATGTGCGATCTGGCGGTCGCGGCCGAGACGGCGACGTTCGCGACCTCCGGCATCACGCTCGGCCTGTTCTGCACCACGCCCGGGGTCGCGGTGGCGCGCAATCTGCTGCGCAAGAACGCGCTCGAGATGCTGCTCACGGGCGAATTCATCGACGCGCGCAAGGCGCAAGCCTGGGGACTCGTCAACCGCGTCGTGCCGGATGCGGAACTGGATGGGGAAGTGAAACGCCTCATCGACAGCATCATCTCCAAGCCGCGCGACGTGATTGCCCTGGGCAAGAAGTTGTTCTATGAGCAGATCGAGCTGCCGATCGCGCAGGCCTACGGCGTTGCTGCGGAAGGCATGGCCTGCAACCTGATGCTGGACAATACCGCCGAGGGCGTCGGCGCCTTCCTCGCCAAGCGCAAGCCGAACTGGAACGCCTGAGCCGCGCTCGGCGCCGGCGCGGCGGCGCTAGCCGAGCGGCAGCGCAGTCGTTTCCTTCACTTCCTCCATCACGACGTAGGTGTGCGTTTCGCGCACGCCGGGCAGCGCCCAGACCGCACTGGCGGTGAACTCGCGGTAGGCGCGCATGTCCTTCACGCGCGCCTTGAGCAGATAGTCGAATCCGCCCGCGATCATGTGGCATTCGAGGATCTCGGGACGCGCCAGCACCGCCGACTTGAAAGCGTCGAACACGTCCGGGGTGGTGCGCTCGAGCACCACCTGCACGAACACCAGCATGCCGACTTCCGCGGCCGTGGGATCGAGCACCGCGCGAAAGCCCCGGATGAAGCCCTCGCCGAGCAGCGCGCGCACGCGCTCCAGGCATGCGGCCGGACTGAGGTGGACGCGGCCGGCCAGCTCGACGTTCGACATCCGGCCGTCGGCCTGGAGCAGGCGCAGGATCTGGCGATCGATGCGGTCGAGGCGGCTGAATGTTCTTCGGCCGGCGGTCTGCGCCTTGACGGATTTCCGTATTTTATTTTTGGTTTGCATCCAAATACCGTCGAAAACCTGAGGAAATCCAAAATAGCATGAATGAACTTTGGACACCATGCCATCCCTGCTGAGCGCGCTCGGCCCCGTCGCGCCGTGGCGCGCGCGCGCCGAGCAGCTCGCCGCCGCGCTGCTGGCGGCGCAGTCGCGCGGCGCGCCGGTTTTCGACGTGCAGCGCGCCTTCCAATGGTTCCCGCCGGAATCGGTGCGCGGCCGGGGGCTTTTCCGGCTTGCCGAGGCGCTGCTGCGAACGCCCGACCGCAAGGGCCGCCGCGCGCTCCTCGCCGAGCATGTGCCGATGCTTGGCGGTCGCGTCCGGGCAACGCTCGCCCTGCCGGTGGTGGAACTGGGCGTCAGCGCGCTGGGTGACGGATTCGTCTATGCGCAGGACATCGAGCGCGCGCTGGCGCGGGCGCAGCGCACCGCGCGGCGCGAGCCCCGGGCGCGATACTCCTTCGATCTGCTGGGGGAGGGCGTAAAGACTGCTGCCGAGGCAGCCCATTGCACCGCGCGCTACCAGGCCGCGATTGCGGCGATCGGCGCCCGTGCGCGGGCCGTGCCGCAACGCTACGGCGTCTCGGTCAAGTTGTCGTCGATCCACGAGCGTTACGACGCGGCGAGCTTTGCGCGGGTGCGAGGCCAGATGCTGGACCGGCTGCTCGCCCTGTGCCGCACGGCGGCTGGGGCCGGCATCGGATTGACGATCGATGCCGAGGAATCGGAGCGCGCGCCGCTGCTGCTTGATCTGTTTGCCGAATTGGCGTCGCGGCCGGAGTTGCGGCAGTGGCGCGGACTCGGCGTCGTGCTGCAGTCGTACCGCACCACGGCGCCGTCGACGCTCGATGCGATCCTGCAACTGGCGCGCAGCCGGGTCGAGGCCGGCGGTCAGCCGCTCGCACTGCGCCTCGTCAAGGGCGCTTACTGGGATGCGGAAATCAAGCGCGCGCAGGAACTTGGGCTGGAACGCTACCCGGTGTTCACCGACAAGCGGATGACGGACCTCGCCTACCTGGTCTGCGCGCGACGGCTGCTGCAGCACCGCGAGATCGCGGTCCCGCAGTTCGCCAGCCACAATCCGGCGACCTTGGGCTGCGTGCTGGCGCTTGCCGAGGCAGACGCCGCGGCGGGCCGCGCCGCAGCGGCGGACTTTGAAATCCAGAGGCTGCACGGCATGGGTCGCGCGCTCGATCGCGCGCTCGCCCTGGTGCGGCCGCAGCTCGGGCTTCGGACCTATGCGCCAGTGGGTCACCAACGCGAGCTGCTCGCTTATCTCGCGCGCCGCCTGCTCGAAAACGCGGCCAGCAGTTCGTTCGTCCGCCAGGCCGCGAGGACCGCGGATGCCAAGGTGCTGTTGGCCGAGAATTTCGCCTTTCTCGACGGCGTCCAGCAGCCGGACCGGCTGCCGTTGCCCACGGAGTTGCACATGCCACAGCGACGCACGGCCCGGGGATTCGACGTCGGTGAACCCGCTGCGCTGGCGTCACTCGCGCGCGCGGTCCGAGAGCAGCGCAGGCACTGGCGAGCCGGACCGATGGTGGAGGGGATCGACGCGCGGGGTGCAGCGCGGCGCGTCGCGTCGCCGGCGCGACCCGAGGAGGTGATCGGCGAAGTGCGCGAAGGCACCGTCGCCATCGCGCAGGCCGCGGTGTCCGCCGCGTACCAGGCGCGCGCGGGCTGGGCGAACCGGGACGTTGCGGAGCGTGCGGCTCTGCTCGAGCGGCTCGCCGGTCTGCTCGAAGACGACGCGCCGCAGTTGATGGCGCTTTGCGTCTGGGAAGCCGGCAAGACCCTTGCGGATGCGCTGGGCGACGTGCGCGAAGCCGTCGACTTCTGCCGCTACTATGCGCACGAGGCGAGGCGCTGTCTGGCGCAGCCGCAGGCACTCACCGGTCCAGTGGGCGAAAGCAACGTTCTCAGCCTGCACGGGCGCGGTGTCTTCCTGTGCATCAGCCCCTGGAATTTTCCGGTCGCGATCTACACCGGCCAGATTGCGGCGGCCCTGGTGACAGGCAATACCGTGGTGGCGAAACCGGCCGAGCAGACGCCGCTTACGGCGTATCGCGTGGCGGAACTGGTTGCCAAAGCCGGCTTTCCGCCTGGGGTGTTTCAGCTCGTCACCGGTTCCGGCGAGACGATCGGCCGGGCGCTCGTAGAGGATCCGCGCATCGCGGGCGTGGCCTTCACCGGATCGAACCCGACCGCGCGCGCGATCCAGATTGCGCTGGCGCGCCGCGATGGCCCGATCGTGCCCCTGATCGCGGAGACCGGCGGCGTGAACGCGATGATCGTCGACTCGACGGCGCTGCCCGAGCAGGTGATCGACGCGGTCGTGTCGAGCGCATTCCGCTCCGCCGGACAGCGCTGCAGCTCGCTGCGCGTGCTCTTCCTGCAGCAGGAGATCGCGCCCGGGGTGCTCGAGCTGCTGCGCGGCGCGATGGCGGCGCTGCGCCTCGGCGATCCGGCCGATCCGGCGAGCGACGTCGGGCCGGTGATCGACGCGCAAGCGTGCGGCGAGCTCACGGCCTACGTCGACGAGCTGCGCGCGCGTGCACGGCCGATTGCGGAAGCGGGGCCGCTTCCAGCCAGCGGCCACTACGTCGCGCCGGTGGCCTTCGAAGTGCGCTCGCTGCGGGACGTGCCGGGCGAGCGCTTCGGCCCTGTGTTGCACGTGGTGCGCTTCGCGATCGACGACCTGGACCGCGTCATCGACGACATCAACGCGACCGGCTACGGCCTCACCCTGGGCGTGCAGACGCGGCTCGACTCGCGCGCCGAGCACATTCGCCGTCGCGCCGCAGTGGGCAATCTGTACGTGAACCGCAACATGATCGGCGCAGTCGTCGGCGTGCAGCCGTTCGGCGGCGAAGGGCTGTCGGGCACCGGCCCGAAGGCCGGCGGGCCCCACTACCTGTCGAGGTTCGTGACCGAGCGCGTGTGCAGCGTGAATACCGCGGCCGCGGGAGGCGATCTGGCACTGGTGACGGACGCGGCGGCCGTTTCGCACCGCGTCGAGGCGCACGGCGCGCGCAGCCGTCTATAATCCGAGCGTTTCGCCGGGCCGGTGCCAACGGGGCCGGCCGAGCCCTGCAGCCTGAGCGATGACGCCGGACACCATCCTAGAAACGCGCGGCCTCACCAAGGAGTTCAAGGGTTTCGTCGCGGTCAACGACGTCAATCTCAAGGTGCGGCGCGGCAGCATCCACGCGCTCATCGGACCGAACGGCGCCGGCAAGACGACCTGTTTCAACCTGCTGACGCATTTTCTCGAACCGACGCGCGGCCAGATCTTCTACAACGGCCGCGAGATCACCGGCTCGAGCCCGGCGTCGATCGCGCGCATGGGGCTGGTGCGCTCGTTCCAGATCTCGGCGGTGTTTCCGCACCGCACGGTGCTCGAGAACGTGCGCATCGCGCTGCAGGGCAGGCGCGGCAGCTCGTTCGATTTCTGGCGCTCCGAGCGCGTGCTCGACGGCCTCAACGGGCGCGCGCGCGAGCTGATCGAGGCGGTGGGCCTTGCCGCATACGAGCACAGCGTGGCGGTGGAATTGCCCTACGGGCGCAAGCGTGCGCTCGAGATTGCGACCACCCTGGCGCTCGATCCCGAAATGATGCTGCTCGACGAGCCGACCGCCGGCATGACGCACGAAGACGTGGAGCGCATCACGGCGCTGATCCGGCGCGTGGCGCAGGACCGCACCGTGCTGATGGTCGAGCACAACCTGTCGGTGGTGGCCAACCTGTCGCACACCATCACGGTGCTGCAGCGCGGAGAAATCCTGGCCGAGGGCGATTACGCGGGCGTCTCGAACAATCCGCAGGTGATCGAGGCCTACCTGGGTTCCGGTCATGGCTGAGGCGGACGGCGCCCTGCTTGCAGTGAAGGGGCTGCACGCCTGGTACGGCGAATCGCACGTGCTGCACGGGGTCGAATTCGAAGTCCGCGCCGGCGAAGTGGTGACGCTGCTGGGCCGCAACGGCGCCGGCAAGACCACGACGCTCAAGTCGGTGATGGGCATGGTGCCGCGGCGCGAAGGCGCGATCGCCTACGAAGGCGCGGAAATCATACGGCTGCCGTCCAACCGCATCGCGCAGCTCGGCATCGCCTTCTGTCCCGAGGAGCGCGGCATCTTCGCCAGCCTGAACGTGGAGGAGAATCTGCTGCTGCCGCCCAAGGTGCGCGATGGCGGGCTCGAGCTCGCGCGCATCTTCGAGCTGTTTCCGAACCTGCGGGAGCGGCTGGCCAGCCAGGGCACCAAGCTCTCGGGCGGCGAGCAGCAGATGCTCGCCATTGGCCGCATCCTGCGTACCGGGGCGCGCCTGCTGCTGCTGGACGAACCGACCGAGGGCCTGGCGCCGGTGATCGTGCAGCAGATCGGGCGCATCATCGGGCAACTCAAGACGGAAGGCTTTACCATCCTGCTGGTGGAGCAGAATTTCCGTTTCGCGGCCACGGTCGCCGACCGGCATTACATCGTGGACCATGGCCGGGTGCTGGACATGATCCCGAACACCGAACTCAACGCCAACATGCAGAAGCTGCACGATTATCTCGGAGTCTGAACTTTTCAACCGGAGGAACGCATGAAACTGAAGCGCAAACTCAGCAGCATCGCCGTCAGCCTGGCACTGTCCGCGGGGGCGGCGCAGGCCCAGGTCTCGGACGGCGTGATCAAGATCGGCGTCATGAACGACCAGTCCGGCACCTACGCCGACCTCGCGGGGCCGGGCTCGGTGGTGGCCGCCCGCATGGCGGTTGAGGACTTCGGCGCAGCGAAAAAGGGCATGAAGGTGGAAATCCTGGTGGCCGATCACCAGAACAAGCCCGACGTCGGCTCGAATATTGCGCGCCAGTGGTACGACGTCGACAAGGTCGACATGATCATGGACGTGCCGACCTCGTCGGTGGTGCTGGCCGTGAACCAGGTCACCAAGGAAAAGAACAAGGCGCTGATCGTGTCCACCGGTGCGACCTCCGACCTTTCGGGCAAGGCATGCACGCCGAACTCGATCCACTGGACCTATGACACCTGGGCGCTTGCCAACGGCACCGGCAGCGCGATCGTCAAGACGGGCGGCGATTCCTGGTTCTTCCTGACGGCGGACTATGCCTTCGGCCACGCGCTGGAAAAGGACACCGAAGCGGTGGTCCTGAAGGGCGGCGGCAAGGTGCTCGGCAAGGTGCGCCACCCATTCCCGAGCGCGGACTTCTCCTCGTTCCTGCTGCAGGCGCAATCGTCCAAGGCGAAGATCATCGGGCTCGCCAACGCCGGCGCCGACACGACCAACGCCATCAAGCAGGGCGCCGAGTTCGGCATCGTCAAGGGCGGCCAGCAGTTCGCCGGCCTGCTCGTGTTCCTGACCGACGTGCACGCGCTCGGCCTGGACAAGGCGCAGGGATTGCTGCTGACCGAAGCGTTCTACTGGGACCGCACGCCGGAAACGCGTGCCTGGTCGCAGCGCTTCGGCAAGCTGCACAAGGGCGCGATGCCGACCATGGCGCAGGCGGGCGTCTATTCGGCGACGCTGCACTACCTGAAGGCGGTCGAAGCGGCCAAGACCGACGACGGCCCGAAGGTGATCGCGCAGATGAAGAAGATGCCGAGCGACGACCCGGTATTCGGCAAGGGCCGCGTGCGCCAGGACGGCCGCCACATCCACGACATGTATCTGTTCGAGGTGAAGAAGCCCTCCGAGTCGAAGGGGCCGTGGGATTACTACAAGGTGCGCGCGACCATTCCGGCGGAGCAGGCGTTCCGCCCGGAGAAGGACGGCGGCTGCCCGCTGGTGAAGTGACCGCAAGCTGAGGACGGG